>JAWOAW010000099.1:0-14448 GCA_046498345.1 Thermoplasmatota archaeon | reverse complement strand
GTGAACACGGGTGTTTCGACCTCCCACCAGTGTATCTGCTGCTGTTTCCGGGAGAGCCGTGTGATGCTGGTGAGCAGGCGGGGCAGGCTGTCGCTGATGCGGATGCCCGTCACGGCGTGGCCGAGCTCGCCGTTTTTTATCTGGATGGCTGCGTCCCGTGGACTCGTGGAAAAATCTCCGGTATGGTAGTTCTGGAAGCGGGTGTACCAGACGTTGGTGACGAGCAGCCCGTGGTTGACCTCGCGTATCATGTCTTCGAGGGGGCTGTCCCCCGGGCTGACGACTACGTTCCAGGGGTGGGGTGCGATGAGCCCGGCGTTGGCCGTGGTTGTCGTGTCGTAGGTGTGGGCGGTCGACGTGTTGTGCAGATATGATGCCAGGCGTCCCCTGTCGAGTATGGTGGTTTCCCCGGTGGCTATGCCTTCGTCGTCGAAACTGCGGGTGGCGATCCCGGGGGGGTGGATGCCGCTGTCTTTTAGGGTGAGTTGGGGGCTTCCCACCATATCGTCCATTTTGCCGGCGAGAAACGACATGCCGCTGTCGACGTAGAACGCGGAGGCGAACGCGGCGACGTGCTGCAGGAGGTTGGCGAGGGCCAGGCTGGAGAAGACAACGTCGTAGGTGCCGTGTTCGCCCTGTCGTGGACTGCTCGATCGGACGGCGTCCCGGGTTGCCCGGGCGCCTGCGTGGGCGTTCAGCCCGTCGAGGCTTCTGGTGCATTGGACCGCGTGGCCTGACCCGCCCGTGCTGGTGAACGCGCGCATGGACAGTGTCGCCCAGCTGTTGTCGTCTGCGGCGGTGATGCCCTCGGATGAGGCAAGCTCGACGTGTTCCGTTCCGGCGGAGAGGATGCCGGCTGTGCTGTCGGCGTTTTCTGTGGCCCGGGTGATGGCGTCCTCTGCGATGGGGATGAGCTGGTCTATGTCAACCACGGCTTTGTCGTATTGTTTGCCGCATGCGGGGGCCGTGCGCGGCTGTCCGATGCCGTGGTAGCTGTCTTTTGGGGTGAGCAGTGGGATGATGTGTGTGCCGCTGGCGATGGCTTTTTTGACTGCATTGCTATGGGGGTTTTCGAGGGTGAGCAGCAGGCGTTTTTTGTCGGCTGTCATGTACAGGTGGAGGCGTCGGCTATTCCATTTTTTGACGATGGAGATGTGGCTGTTGTGGACCTTTATCTGTGTCTCCTGTCGCTGTTCGAGTCGGGCGACGGCGTCCTCCATCCCGGCTTTTTGTGCCATGTGGACGGCCTGTTCTATCATCGGACGCGCACCTCCCGGAGGCGGAGCGATGGTCCGCCGGTGGTGACGGGGATGGGCTGCATGGGGTCTCCCTTGCCGCATGTGGCGGGGTGGAGCTCCAGGGTGTCGCCGACTGCGTCAGCCGAATGGTAAAAGCCAGGGGTGGTGATTTCGAGGGCTGGATGCCTGACCGGATGGGTGATTTCGCCGTTTTCGATGGCGTATGCTTCTTCGCCGACGTATTTCTGGTTGTAGCGTCGGTCGTCGATGTTCCATTCCATGAAGGTGGCCATGTAGACGCCGTGTTTGACGTCCTCGATGAGTTCGTCGAGCGTGTGGTCGCCGGGTTCGATGTAGGTGTTGGCCATCCGGACGATGGGCTCCCGGCTGTATGCGGCGGCGCGGGCGGCTCCGTTGCTCGTGGTGTCCATCTGGCAGGCGCTTTCCCGGTTGTGCAGAAAGCTGTTGATGACGCCGTCGCGTATCAGGTATCGTTTTGTGGCAGGGATGCCTTCGTCGTCATATTGGTAGTGGCCGTAGGTGTGGGGGATGGATGGGTCGTCGACGACTGATATGCAGGGGCTGCCGATGCGGGTGCCGAGCATGTCAGGGGTGACGAAGGAGGTGCCGGCCTGGGCTGCTTCTCGTCCGAGGATGCGGTCGGCTTCGAATGGATGGCCGCAGGATTCGTGGGCGATGATGCCGGATACGTAGGGGCCGATGACCATGTCGAGGGTGCCCTCTGGGGGGGATGTTCCCTCCAGCAGGAGCCGGTGGAGAAACCTGATGTCGTGGTCGAGGAGGTCGGCGACGTTCCAGCTGGTGGTGTGCTCCCAGCCGCCGGTGCTGCCGAACTGGCGGTTCATCTGCTCGGTGTCGCCGTTGGCTGCCACGGTGATAAGATAGTACAGGGAGATCTGGGGGAGGGTTGCCGTGATGGCAGTGCCCTCGGTGGTGCGGTAATGGCTGTGCATGACCCCGTCTTCATAGGAGAAAAACCGGGAGATGGTGTCCTCTGCAGCCCGGCTGTCGAGCTGGTGCAGGAAGGCTATCTTGGTGCCCCAGTCGGGGAATGGTTTCTTCATGGGGACATTCCAGCTGTCCGTCGTTCCGGGGTGCTCGGCGAACGCGATGGGCTGTTTTTTGTGCTGCCTCGCGGCGTCTCGCATGGCCTGCGCTGCTGTTTCCCGGATGGCCTTTTTGGTCAGGATGTTGGTGGCGGCAAACCCCAGGGCGCCGTCGACGAGGACGCGGACGGAGAGGCCGCGCTGCTCGCTCTGTTCGGCTCCCTCTACCTGGCCGTTGGACATCACGATGCTGCTGCCCGTTGTTTCTTCGATGCGGGCTTCGGCGTAGGATGCCTCCCCGGCGTGTTCGAGGGCGTATGCTGCGAGGTCTTCGTCTATCTTGGCGTGCACGTGCGGACAACAATCCGGCGTAGTTAATGTTTTGCCCGGCATGCATGCATAATGGATAAATAGGTGTGCCAGATGTAACCGGGAGAGACATGAGCAGGGCAGTCCGCGTGCAATGGAAGATGCTGTGCATGGCGACGGCGGCCATGATGGCTATCGGCGTGACGGCACCTCTTTTTTCCGCTGCTCCGATGGCCGGCAGCGGGGAGCAGGTAACCGTGGCATATGTGTTTCAGCAGCCGATGGTGCAGCAGGTAGACATCGCCGGTGAAACATATGATGCCGTGACTATGCCGGACGGCACCTCGGCCAGCCGGCCCGGGGAGCCACGGCTGCCCGCCCGGGGCGCATACATCGTGCTGCCGCCCGGCGCCATGCCGGGTGCTATCACCGTTACAGCCCGGGACATGCGTTCGCTGGGTACCGGCTACCGTGTTCCCCCCATAGGGGAGGCGACGCCGCTTTCACAGCCCGCGGCGGCCCCGCCATCGCCGGGTTCCGTGTATGATACCGGTGAGCCGTTTCCCGGGCAGCTGTACGACGTGGTCGGCGTGCAGTCCTGCCGTGGCTACCGGGTTCTCATCCTGCGGCTCTACCCGGTGCAGTATGTCCCCGCGACAGGGCAAATACGCTACTACCGGCATCTCTCTGTCACCGTCAGCCTGGACGACGCCCAGGAGGCAGACCTGTTCCGCGGGCTGGAGCAGGACCGACGGGTCGTCATGCAGCAGGTCGATAATCCCTCGATGGCCACCCGCTATACCCCTCCGGATATGCCGGGCATGGCCAATGAGGACGCCGGCCTGCTCATCATAACGGACAGCGGCCTGGAGCGCGTTTTCACGGATCTCAAGGAATACCATGACGGCCACGACGTGCAGACCGTCGTTGCCACGCTGGACGAGACCGGGGAGACCCCGGAGGAGATACGGGACTACATCAGGCAGTCCTATATCGAGCAGGGCATCAGCTACGTGCTGCTCGGCGGCGACGTCGACGTGGTGCCAGCCCGGCAGCTCTGGGTGGAAGGCATGGACGAAAACGTTACCCGCTATACCTCGTACATGCCCGCCGACCACTACTACGGCTGCCTGGACGGCCCCTACGACGGCGACGGCGACGGCCGATGGGGCGAGCCCACCGACGGCGCGAACGGCGGCGACGTCGACCTCATGGCCGAGGTATACGTGGGGCGGGCGCCCGTCGGCGATGCAGACGAAGCCCGCATGTTCGTGGACAAAACCATCGAATACCTCAGCGCTGAGCCGTCGGAGGCGCTCAAGTCGATGACCATGATCGGCGAATACCTGGGAGACTACGGCATCGCGACCTGGGGCGGCAACTACGTGGACCAGCACATCGGGAGCTGCAGCGACGACGGCTACGCCACGGAGGGCATCCCCGCGGACTCGTTTTCGCTGGAAAAACTCTATGACAGAGACTGGCCGGGCAACCGCTGGAGCAAGGAGGAGCTCCTCCAGCGCGTCAACCAGGGCACCCACGTGGTCAACCATCTCGGTCATTCCTCGTACACCTACAGCATGCGGATGACGCCCGAGGACATGGCACAGTTCAGCAACACCGACCCCTGTTTCATGTACTCGCAGGGCTGCATGGCCGGCGGATTCGACCAAGAGGACTGCATGGCCGAGCATTTCACCGTCAAAACCGAGCACGGCGCCTTTGCAGCCATCATGAACGCCCGTTACGGATGGTTCTGGTCCTACAGCACCGACGGCGACTCGCAGCGATACCAGCGGCAGTTCTGGGATGCCGTGTTCGGCGAAGGCATCACCTCGCTCGGCCGGGCGAACCAGGATTCCAAGGAGGACAACCTGCATCTCATCGACCGCTCCTGCATGCGCTGGACCTACTACGGGCTCAACCTGTTCGGGGACCCATCCGTCGCGTTGCGGATCAACAACGCCCCGGCGACGCCGTCGGCGCCGGTCGGCGAGGACAACGGGGAAACCGACACCACGTATACCTATACCACGTCGACCAGCGACGTCGAGGGCGATGACATCTACTACCAGTGGGACTGGGGTGACGGCACCAGGAGCGACTGGCTGGGCCCGTATCCGAGCGGCGCCGAGGTGAACATGTCGCACAGCTGGTCGTCGCGGGGATTCTACGCGGTGAAAGTCCGGGCCAGGGACGGCCAGGGGGAGACCAGCGACTGGTCGAACCCGCTGCGGGTACGGATGCCCTACACGCTCCGGCTGCCGATGGTTCGCGCCGTCCTCGACTGGCTGCAGTGGCTGTTTCCCGAGCTGGGATGAAAAGAGCATTATAGCCATCGCCGATACAGAATACGATGGACCTGGTCGTTGAGGGGCAGCTCTACGTCGACGGTCGCCGCACCCGGGGATGCGTCGGCATCGAGGACGGGCGCATCGCAGCGGTCAAAAAAGTGTTGCGCGGCGAGCGGCACGTCGACTACGGCGACAGCCTTGTTTTTCCGGGCGCCGTCGACCCGCATGTTCATTTCAGGGAACCCGGCCAGACGGACAAGGAGGACTTTTTTTCGGGCAGTCGGGCTGCGGCATTGGCCGGGGTGACCACGGCGCTGGACATGCCCAACAATGTCCCGTCGATTACCGACGCTGCGGCGCTGCGGGACAAGGCCCGCCGAGCCGCCGATAGGATATGTATAGACCTCGGTCTCTACGGCGGGATAGCCCCGGGCTCCGACATCGAGGCCATGGCGTCGGACTGCATCGGCTTCAAGATATATCTGTCGGGGGACAACGACATCGTGGTGTCCGGCGAGATGCTGCCCGACATACTCCGCCGTATACGGGATGCCGACCGGGTGCTGGCCGTGCACGCCGAGCACAGATTATGTGTTTCCCATCAAACAGCGAAAAGCCTGGCCGAGCATGACCGGCATCGGCCGGCGGGCTGCGAGGTCGAGGGCATCCGCCGCATGCTCAAGGCCAACACGGAAGTCGGAGCCCGTCTGCACATCTGCCATCTCTCCTCGCCGGCCGCGGCGACCCTGGTGCAGGAGAGCGATGCAACCGGCGGCGTGACCCCGCATCATCTGTTGCTGTCCATGACGTCGTCGTTCAAGCTGCCGGCGATGGGCAAGGTCAACCCGCCGCTTCGCGACGAGGCAACCCGGGCCGGGCTATGGCATCTGTTCCGGCAGGGCGCCATCGACGTTGCAGAGTCCGACCATGCGCCGCATCTGCTCGAGGAAAAAAAGGACATGATGGAGGCCCCCTCGGGTATGCCCGGCGTCGACGCCCTGATGCCCCTGCTGCTCTGGCGTGTCCGGCAGGGCGAGCTGCCGCTGACCCTCGTGCATCGGATGTGCTGCCGCTGGCCCGCCGACATCTTCGGCCTTCCAAAGGGAGAGATAGCTCCCGGGCGGGCAGCCGACCTGCTCGTGCTGGATTTCAGAGAGCGCCCCCTCGAGCCATACTCCAAATGTGGCTGGAGCCCCTACGAGGGATGGCCCGCCGTCTACCCCCGGGAGGTGTTTCTGCACGGCGAGCGCATCGTCGACGACGGCGAGTTCGTCGGCGAGCCGGGCATGGGAACGGTGATGGCATGAGCATTCCCCCGTGGCTCTGGGTCATCCTGCTGGCCATGGCGCCCATCTCGGAGCTCAGGGGAGCGATACCGCTGGCCCTCGGCGGATACGGCATGAACCCCTGGACGATCATTCCCGTCATCATAGCTGCAAATTTTCTGCCGGTGCCCTTCATCCTGCTGTTTCTCCGGCCCGTCGAAGACTTTTTGCGGCGCTGGCCGTTCTGGGCGAACCTGATGGACCATATTTTTGAGCACACGCGGACCAAGACCCGGAAGCGCATCGAGCGGTGGGAGTCCCTGGCCCTGATACTGTTCGTGGCCGTCCCGTTGCCCGTGACAGGGGCCTGGACGGGAAGCCTGGCCGCCTACCTGTTTGCGCTTGACTTCAAGAAATCGCTGTTCTTCATATTCCTGGGCGTCTGCATCGCCGCGGCCGTGGTCACCACCGCGGTCATGGCCGGCATCACCTGGTTTCTGTAGCCCGCGCCGCATCGGCATTTTCCCCCGGGAAAACCATCGACACGGCTATAAGGATGACGGCGGCGAAGAGCAGGGCCACGATGGATGGCAAAAACCCGCCCGTTGGTATGTCGACCACGTAGTGGAGGAATACCAGGCTCTCGCCGCCCAGTATGCTGGCCATGCAGCCGAGATGGGTCGCCCGCCTCCAGTACAGGGTGGCGATGACCGCCGGGGCGAGCACAACCAGCCCGGAAAACGTGGTGTCCACCAGCGTGCCCATGATCCCCGACGCCGGGTCGTAGCCGAAGAGCACGAACACCACGGCGAAGGCGGCCAGCGCCACCGTGACCATCCTGCTGACCCGGACGTTTTTGCCGACGGTGTCCACCGTCAGCATCGTCGAGAGCGACAGCAGTTGCGAGTCCGCGGTGGACATCAATGCGGCAAGGGCGCCCACGCTGACGAAGGAAAACACCAGCGGCGGGGTGTAGCGTTCCACCATGAGCAGCAGGACGTTGTCCGGGGTGCCGACCTCGATGGCCGTCCCGTGCGCCCAGACGCCGATGAGCACGGGCAGCAGAAAGAAAAACGAGACCAGCAGCGGATAGAGCACCATCGCCGTTCGAAGCGAACGCTGGCTCTTCGCCGTGTAAAACCGGGTGAACATCTGGGGGAACATCGGGTCGCAGAACACCCAGAGCACAAAAAACGACAGCCATATCTTCACCGTGAAATAGTTGTTGGGGCCCGGCCGGGAAAACAACGCCGGCGCTGCATCCCGGGCGGCCAGGCTGGCCTGCTCGAAGCCGCCCAGGGCATGGCCGATGAAGGCAACGGCGGCCACCATCGCCGCGATCATGAGCACCCCCTGGACGACGTCTGTCCAGCCCGAGGCCCGCATCCCGCCGGACAAAACGTAAAAACAGATGACGGCGATGGCCGCGACGGCTCCGGCCTTCATGCCGATGCCGGGCAGGAGCATCTGCAGAATGTAGCCGGCGCCCACGGCCTGTATCGCCAGATAGGGAACGGTAAACAGGGACATCACCCCGGTGAACAGCAGCTGCAATCCCCGGCTGTCGTACCGGCCGCCGACCAGCTCGCCCGGCGTGACATACCCGTTGGTTTTGCCCAGCTGCCAGACCCTTCGACCGATGACGTAAAACATGAGCGCCATGCAGGCGGTGCCCAGCGCCATCACCCCGTACTGGCCCATGCCGTGAGTGTAGCCGGCGCCGGCGAACCCGAGAAACGTGAACGCCGAGAAATTGGTGGCCGCCAGCGTGAAGAAGAGGACGACCGGGCCGAACCCGCGGTTGGCAAGAAAGTAATCCTCCGGCGTCCTGTCGGCCTTCAGGCTGGCATAGACGCCGATGGCCAGCAGGGCAAGGATGTAGACGACGGCCAGCTCAAGCATCGTCCCTCCACTCGTAGCGGGCCACCAGGTAAAATGCCAGGGAGAACAGCGCCGTCACCGCGGCGACGTGCCACATCCAGCCGGGCATGAACAGCAGCAGCGTGTCCTGACCCCAGTTCCAGACGTCGAAGGACAGCAGCACCAGCACCGCGACGGGCAGCCACCAGGCCTTGCTCATCTACCCTGTATCCGGGATGCGTTAAAAGCATGTCGTTACACTGGGTTTGAACAACGCCTGGAGCGACGTTACGCTTTTATACCTCCGGACATTGAATGGCCTGCATGAAGCCCCTCCATGTTTTATCTGTTATTGCCGTCGCCGCGCTCCTCGCCATACCCGCGCTTCCCTCGCTGGGAGCCGCCGATGCCGGCCGGGAGCAGCAAACGGTGTACAAACACCTCGCCGTCTATCCCTCCATCGTGCCCGCCGTCAAGGTATTGCAGTATGCGCTCCAGTACGGCTGGACCGTCGATGGCGTGCAGTATCGCTTCAACGTCACCGAGATCGGGCGGCGCGAGGCCATGGGCCGGGGACGTGAGCCGTTGACCCCAGAACACTACGACGCCCTGGTCATCGGGGCCAGCGCCCGGCAGTACTTCCACGACCTCGACTTTCGCTGGCGAAACAACGTCCGCTCCTTCGTGGCCAACGGGGGCGGCTACGTGGGCATCTGCGGCGGGGCGAATGAGGCCTCGCTGGGCATGGAGCAGCCGTCGTCGCTGCCCGACCGGATCATCACGTCCGGGGCATTAGGCATCGCCAACGTCTACGTCAACGACGACCAGCGGCAGGAATGGCAGTACCTGTACAAGTCATCGGGTCTGGGCGGCGGCGTCCCCATAGCATGCCAGCTCTCCGGCCATCCCATCATGGCCTCCAGCCCCAGCAATCCCCGGGTCATCCGCTACGAGGGCGGCCCCGGGTTGTACCCCGGCGACGGGAGCGACCCGTTGCTGGGCGAGGTGGTGCCCCTGGCGGTCTACGCCGAGGAGGTCTCCGAGCGAGCCCCGCTTCACTTCTGGGAGAAAAACGAGGGTGAATGGCAGATAACCGGCCCCGTCGAGACAGACGTCAAAGGAGAATACGCGGCCATCGCCACCACCTACGGCCAGGGCAACGTGGCATTGTTCGGCCCGCACCCCGAAGAGCGCACCACGGTGGGCGGCCACGTCGAGGAGTTCCCCGGCCGCTCGAAGTATACCCTGTTCAGGGAGTCCTACCTGTACGAATGGGTGGGCGGCGACGAGACAAACTGGACCTACAACTGGTGGATGCTGCGCCGCGCCGCCGCGTGGGCCGCCGGCGTGCCCGATGAGCATCTGCCGCCGGTGAGCCATGCGGAGCTGTACTGGGAGGAGCCCAGCGGCTGGCATCCCGGCCTGTATCTGCACGGACGGCGTATCGGCCCGGCTCCCTGGGGGAACACGATCATAGGTGACATGACGCTGAGCGTCATCGCGGAGGGCAACGCCACCATCGATTTCTATCTGGACGGCACCCGGATGCACTCGGACGGCAGCCGCCCCTACACCTGGCGGCTTGACGGCCTGTCGCCGGGGCGCCATCACGTCCGCGCCGAAATGGCAAAGCAGGATGGCACCATCGCGTACGCGCAGGCCGACATCTACGTCATCGGTGTGTAACACCCCACAACGGCCATTTTTATATATGGTCTGCTGCATCCCGGGATGATACCATGGAACGAGGAGAAAAAATCGCGGTTGGCGTGCTGGCTGTTGCCGTCATCGCGGCCGTCGGCGTGTTCGCATACTACGAGCTTCCCGGAGACGACGGCGACAGTTGCGGAGATCCCGTGCTGACCGTTTCCCACCAGGGGAAGGAGTGGACCTACACGCTGTGCGAACTGAAGGACATGGACAGCACCACCGGCCGGGGCGGCATGAAGACCACCATCGGCACCATGCAGGGGCCATGGCGGTTCAAAGGAGTCTCGTTCTCGGCGCTGATCCAGGGCCTCCCGACCCCCGTGGAAGGCCCCGTTTCGGTGACCGTCGTCGACACCGCCGACCCGGGCAATATAAGCGATGACTACCGCCGAACGTTCGATGCGCAGGTCCTGCGGGGAAACATGACGGTGTACGACGCCTCCGGCAACGTCACAGATGATACGGCCACACCGGTGCCCATTCTTGCGTATATCATGGACGGAGATGCCATTGGCGAAGAAGACGGCCCCCTCCGCGTGGCCTTCGTCACCCAGAACGGCGACATCTACACGTCTTCCCGGAACTGGGTGAAAAGCGTCGACCGGGTCGAGGTAACAAACGGCTAGCGCTTTTTCCTTTTCTGCCGGCCATATTTTTATAAAGAGCCGCCTGTTTAGCGGGGGAGTGCTACCATGAAAACAAAAATTGGCATCCTGATAGCGATTGGCGTGCTGGTGGTCGCGCCGCTTGCAGGCATCACCGGCACATACCACGGCCCCGACAGCGTCACCACGCTGCCCCGGGCTGAAAGCGAAACCCGGACCATAACACTGCAGTTCTCCCCTCCCGAGGTCGCAGCCCGGGGGACATACCTCGCCGTCGACTGCGGCACCGAACACCACGTGACGGCATCCGGCGAACCCATGCTGCCCTACACCGCGCAGACCATGACGTTTCCCCTTGGCACCCGTATCGAAGACGTGCAGGTTTCAGTGGGAGACACCGACGTGTGGCATCTCGAGGGCACGGTGGCGCCGGCCCCGAAACCGGTGCCGCTCAACATGCAGCCCGCCGAGCTGATACAGCAAGAGGGCCTGGTGTACGAGAGCAGCGGGCTGTATCCCTCCGATTGGGTGCAGTGGCACACCGGCGCCGGACTGCACAACGGCGAGCATGTCACGTTTCTCACCCTGCAGGCGTTTCCCGCCCGGTACGCCCCGCAGGCCAACGAGCTGCACCATGTGGACAGCATCCAGGTTGAGATATCCGTGGAGCCGCCCGCTGAGCCCCTGCTCACCGCCGACGAATACGACATGCTCATCGTTGCCCCGCAGGAGTTCTCCGAGGCGTTGCAGCCCCTGGTGGAGCACAAGGAGAGCCACGGCATCGCCACCCGGCTGGTCACCCTGAACGAGATATACGGAGGCGACATCTTCGCCGTTGAAGGACGGGACGACCCGGAAAAAATCAAATATTTCATCAAGAACGCCCTGGAGGACTGGGGCATATCCTACGTGATGCTCGTGGGCGGCATGAAGGGACAGAGCTTTTCCTACTATGTGCCGGTGCGATATACCAACAACCATGCCGGGTCCCCCTACGAGGAGGGCTTTATCAGCGACCTGTACTACGCCGATATATACAAGGACGTGGACGGGGAGCCGGTGTTTGCCGACTGGGACAGCAACGGCAACGGAGTGTTCGCCGAGTTTACCAACATGCGGAAGGACATCCTCGACTGCCGCCCCGACGTCTACCTCGGCCGGCTGGCCTGCCGCAGCCTCGACGACGTGGAGGTCATGGTGGACAAGATCATCGGCTACGAGGGCGGCGTGGCGGACACCGACTGGTTCAACCGGATGCTGCTCATCGGCGGCGACACCTACCCCAACGCCGGCGATCCCGATGCATACGAGGCCGAAATCGACACCAACCTGTCCGGCAGCTACATGGACGACATGTTTTCGCTGGAGCGGCTCTGGGCGTCCACGGGCACGCTCACCGGGCAGGCCGACGTCGAAGCAGCCATCAACGAAGGGGCAGGCCTCATCCACATGGCGGGTCACGCCAACCCCGGTACGCTGGTGACCCATCCGCCCAAGAGCGAGGAAACCATCGTCATCCTGGACATCTACAACATCCCGCCCATAAACGCGCTCTGGGCGCTCTACAGCGGCGGCGTCACCGACGCGCTTGAAAAGCTGCAGGCGTCCTGGATGCCCTCTCTCAGCAACGGGGACAAGCTGCCCGTTGTCGTGGTGGGCGGCTGCCACAACAGCCAGTTCAACACCTCGGTGCGGAACATCCTGGAATACGGGTTTACGCATGCATACGGCTACGGCATCCATGTTCCCAAGTGCTGGAGCTGGTGGCTGACCAGCCTCCCCGGGGGCGGCTCCATCGCCACCCTGGGCAACACCGGCCTGGGCATGGGCATCCCCGCCTGGGATTACACTACGGGCCTGGATGGCTGGCTGTTCCCCCGCTTTTTCTACCATTACGGGGTGAACGGCGTGGACGTGGTCGGAACCCTGCAGGGGGAGGCCACCACGGACTACGTGAACACCTTTGCCATCAACGAGGGCAGCGGAGCCGACCGCCAGATGGTCACCCAGTGGGCGCTCTTCGGCGACCCCAGCCTGAAAATCGGCGGCTACCCGTAGCCGCCCCCTTTTTTCTTTCTATTTTATTTTACTGTTACCTTCAGATGGCAGCAGTCGCCCAGATGTGCTTCGACGATGTCGCCGCGGTGCAACGGGCCGACGCCCTCCGGGGTGCCCGTCAGAATGAGGTCGCCCGGGCAGAGCGTCATGACCTCTGAGACGGCGGCGACGATGTCTTCGACAGTGTAGAGAAGCATGCCGGTCGTGGAGGACTGCCGCTGTTCGCCGTTGACCGACAGCGACAGGTCCAGCGCATGCGGGTCGGATACCCGGGCGGCCGGCGTCACGCGGCTGATGGGGCAAAACGTGTCGTATCCCTTCGCCATTGCCCAGGGATGGCCATGCTGTTTTGCTTCCCGCTGGATGTCCCGGGCAGTGATGTCGAGCGCCACCGCGTAGCCATGGATGTGCGATGCTGCCTCTGCGGCGGGGATGTGGCTGCCCTGGTGTCCGATGACCACGGCCATTTCCACCTCGTGGTGCACCTCTGTCGAGCCTTGGGGGGTGCGGATGGCCTGGCCGTCGTGGATGACGGCGCTGGCCGGCTTGAGGAACATGATGATGTCGTCGGCGGGCATGCTGCCCATTTCCTCGGCGTGCCCGCGGTAGGTGCGGGCCAGGCAGATGATTTTGCCGACGGATATGTTCTGGTGGCCGTCCACGTTGAGCCGGGGCGCGCAGGGCATATCCTGTAATGCCGCCGGGTGTATAAAGCATGTCGTCCGGCGGGGGCTGCCCGGGCCGGCGGACCGGGGAAGGCTACATGTATTCTGCTTGTTTTCCCTTCTGCCGGACGATCATCGAGCCGACGACGAGCAGGGCGCCCAGTATGGCGAAGAAGAATGCCAGGTAGAGCATGGTCGGGTCTGCCTCGGCGGCGCCTCCGGTGCCCAGGATGCCCGGGCCGGTCTGCGGTGCCGCGGCCTGTTTTTCCTGCAGAAACCGGTAGGCGGCGATGACTGCGGCTGCAGCGGCTGCCCCGGCACCGGACAGGAGCACCCGTATCTTCATTTTTTGCGGGTGCAGCAGGTGTTTGCCCCGCCAGGTGAGCTGGTAGTATTTCCATTTGTGGCCGGTGTCCTCCTCTTTTTTGATGAGGCCGACGTCGGTGAGCTTGTTGAGGTGCTTGTAGACGGCTGACTTGTTGGTGTCGAGAGAGCGGGAGAGCTCCGACAGCGTCTTGCGCCGTTCGTCGAGTTCCTTGAGGATGTCGATGCGGGTGTCGGAGGCCAGCGCGGAGAAGGTGTCGCGGTCGATGACGATTTTGTTGGACACAAAAAAGCATCTTCCCTCGTTTAAAAAGGGTTGTGCTTTTGTTCACCTGCCGGCAACCATCACGCCATAATTCTGAGGAGAAGAGGGTGGGAAACCCTTAAAGGCCAAGTTGGAGGCAAAGCCTTTGCAGAGGGTTTCCCTCCTCTCCCGTATAATGTCTCGGGGATTATAAAATTTGCTCTTTCGGGCCGGGAGAATCCTTTCCTGGGAGAACCGGCCGGCTGCGTTACCCGCTTGATGGCTCTCATTGCTGTATATTCGGTGGTAAAAGAGAGGCATGCGTGGCCCGCAAACGTTAAAAGAGCGCTCTTCCTCTGGTTTTTTGATGGCACGCGTGACAGACCAGGAGGAGATACGAGATGTCGTCCGGAACGCGCAGGTGGTGGCCATCGTCGGCATCTCGAAGAACGAGGAGCGGGCGAGCTACCACATCGCTGACCGGGTGCGGAGGCAGGGCTACACCATGTACTACGTGAACCCGAAATATGCCGGCGAACACATTTTCGGCGAACAGATATTGCCGTCGCTGCAGGACGTACCCGAGCACGTGGACATCGTCGACGTGTTCCGCAATCCGAAACATGTCGAGCCCATCATCGAGGCGGCCGTCGCCATCGACGCCGGCGTGGTATGGCTGCAGCCGGGCGCCGAAAACATGGATGCCATCGAGGCCCACGAGGACGAGATATCCATCGTTTTCTCTCAGAGATATCCCTTCAAAATTCCTATTCTTCCCTGAAGAGAACCATTGGGTATTGAGTCCGCAA
>JAWOAW010000081.1:0-2671 GCA_046498345.1 Thermoplasmatota archaeon | reverse complement strand
CTGCAAAGCATCGGTGAACTCCTCCGGGGCAACGATGAGCAGATCATACGCGTCGGCGGTGAGCAGCGGCTCAGCCGGCCGTTCAACGGTCACGGTGACATCGATGCTGTCCACATGGTGCAGCTCGTCGGCCTGCGGGGCATACCGGGCGGGAAACGCCTGCAGCGTGAGAAACATGACATGCTCGCCGTGGTGCAATCCCGCACCAGTGTTCCACGTGAGCCACTGCGAGGGATACATGCCACTCTGATGGTAGATGGGTCCTTTTTCCTGGATGTACGCCTGGGGTTGCATGTCAAGCCGCATGGGCCGTGGCGCCGGCGCAATGGTGCCGTCCAGCTGCCGGGTCTCCACGTCGCCCAGCGTTACCTGGACATCCCGGATGGATGTCCCCAGGGGGAACGTCATCGTATGCGTCGAGTAGGGCAGCATGGGCTCGCCCTCGTGCTGCACCGTAGTGCAGCCCTCGACATCGACGTGCAGCCAGCCATCCCGAGATATCTCCGGCTCGGCAAACGTAAACGTATACGACTCGGTTGTACCGCCGTCGGCGGCCGGCGCCGTCGACATCTGCATCACGTCATGCGATATACCCGCCATCATGCCGCCGCCCGCAAAAAGCGCTATGATAAGCACGGTAGCTATCTTTTTCATAATTGTTACAATGGCCGCCTGATATATATAGTTTTTAGAGGCTACAGCCTCTAAACCAGCCGGCGCGGCAGGCCGCAGCAGCCGGACAGCCGTTCAACCGCGATACCGTCCACCGCAAACCTCTCGAGAGTCTCCCGCGACGGTAGCACCATGTCCCGGACACCGGCATCGATGGCCGCCCGCTCGATGTCCGGCCGGCCGCGGGGCCGCATGCAGCCCAGCGCCACCCTGCCACATCGTTCCACCGCATACTCGAGGAGCGAGGCCATCATATCGGCCGGCGGCGGCATGACAGAGGCAAACGATGTCCCCGGCGTCGGGCAGATGACGTTTACCACCATCCGCTCGACCGGCAGAGCAGCCACAAAATCAATGGCCGCCCGCTCGCCGACAATGCGCCCCCCATGCAGGCCGACGGTGACATGCGGCGTCACCGGCACGCCGGCGTCGACGAGCGCCTCCATCGTATACCGATAGGGCGCGGCGCTCTCCAGCCCGATGACCTCCCGGGCTGTCTCGTCGCTGCCCACCACGTCGACGAAGGCGACATCGCAGGCCTCCGCCAGGCGCGATGCCAGAGCGGCGTCGACAATGCCGGCGTGGACGGCAACCAGCAGGCCGGTGTCCCTGCGGATGGCCGCCAGCACGTCGAGCGCCTCGCCGAGGTGCAACAGCCTGCCCTGGCTGTCGCTGCCCCCGCTGACCAGCATCCCGCGGGCGCCCCTGTCGGCCAGCGCCAGGGCATGGCCGTACAGCTCAGACGGCGCCACATGGGTCATGCCGTCGAGGTGGCGGCCGCGGCAATGCCGGCAGCCCAGACGGCATCCCCGGGACAGCGACACCGGCGGAAACCCGGGGCATGGCTCGTATACGCGAAACGTCATTGGCCTTCCCGCAGAAAGTTTTCGAACATCTGGGCGCCGTACTCGGTGTGCTCGACCTCGGGATGAAACTGCAGCCCAAACAGCGACCGGTCCCGGTGGCGCATGGCCTGCACCCGGCAGTTGTCGGAGGACGCCAGCAAAACAAAGTCATCCGGCACCCGGGTTACCTCGTCGTTGTGGGACTCCCAGACGGTCATGGTCTTGGGCAGCTGATAAAACAGGGCGTCCCTGTCCCGGACGGTTATCTCTATCTTGCCGAACTCGGGCACCTCGGACGGAGCGCATGCACCGCCAAAATATCGGGCCATGAACTGGTGGCCGGCGCAAATGCCCAGTATGGGCACCCCAGCTTTTTCCAGATATTCGGCGCAGTTGCCCAGCTCGCCGGACAGACCGATGCGAGGGGCTCCCCCGGAGAGCACGATGGCATCCGCATCGCCGATTTCATGGAGCGGCGTCGTGTTGGGCACGATGGCCGCGTCGGCGTCGAGATAGCGGAGCGTCCGCCATTCCCGGTGCGTCCACTGCCCGCCGTTGTCCACCACGTAGACTTTCATGCCTGTGCAACCCACAGGGCGTTTTAACGTTTCTGCCCGACAAAGTATGCGGGGGGAGCGATTCGAACGTTACGGCAAATACCAATAGATATTTACAAGCCCAAGGTTTATAATAGGGGCGGAAAGGTTGTGTGTAAAAAGGGCCTTGCTGGTGGAATGTGCTGCTCACCGGCAAGGCCCTGATAGAGATGGATATGCCAACAGTCAGTAATATCCCCCTCAACTTGGAAGTTGCGGCAGTACTACGTCGGGAGGGATTCGGGAGACAATCCAAAGTCAGGCCAGAGATAAAGAGTATAATTCTCGAGCTCCTGGATCATGTAGAAAGGGCTCATCTCCTGGAACCATCGATGGTCTATGAAATATATCCCGCAAGCGAGATGAGCCACAGACAGATATTTCAGCAAAACAACAACCACTCAGAGGGAACCCCATTCCATTCATTTATTGCAGAGGCTGAACAATTTGCAGTCGCGGTCTGCACCATTGGTCCCTCGCTGGAGCAACAAGTAACAAACTATAGCGAGCAAAAAGAAAGCTTAGATCATTAAAAACCCTGCTGCACCTAAGAAAAGA
>JAWOAW010000059.1:0-6086 GCA_046498345.1 Thermoplasmatota archaeon | reverse complement strand
AAACCTTTTATGTCGCCAGGTGATGCAATGTCAATGAACATCTCTCGTACGATTGCCTGCGTTGCCACACTGTTGATTTTTGCAGGGATAGCTGCGCCGTTTGCGGAAGCACAGCCCTATGTCATCAACGGATACATTTCTGTTGAAACTGATGGCGACCCGCATCCGGTCACCTCTTTTTCCATGCGAGTCATCAACCGTGATGCAGATGAGGTGCTCGAAAACCACAGTCAACATATCTACCGGAACCAAAACTACTACCAGGTGAATATCGGCCATCCAAATCCCGGATGGTCTATAGGGGACCATATAGAGATACAGGTCGAAGGATACGGACAATGGCAGGGATTCTCCACCAATAGCTCGTTCGTGTTCAACACCTATCCATACCCTCCGGTCAATCTTACCCTTATCCCCTCGACACCTGAGGCCCCTACCCGACCATCGGGACCCTCGTCGGGCTACGTCAACGTCTCCTATACGTTTTCAGCATCGGCGTCTGATCCGAACGGCTACAACCTCTCTTATGGCTGGGACTGGGACGGCGACGATGTCGTGGACGAATGGACAGAACTGTTTACATCGGGAGATACATGCACCGCCAGCCATACGTGGACCGGGCAGGGTGCCCATACCGTACGGATCAAGGCCCGAAATGAGTACAACGCCACCGGCAACTGGTCCAAACCGCTGGACGTGACCATCAGCCAGGATACAACGCCACCGAGCGTCTGGATAACTGGCGGTCCAGAGGGAGTCATTACCTATAGCAACGTGACCTTTACGTGGGCAGGCGAAGATGACATCTCGCCGTCCTCTAAGCTGCGCTATCGCTATGCTTTGGATGGATATAGCCCGGCATGGACCGACTGGCAGGCAGCCACGACGGCTACCTACAGCGACCTGCCAAGCGATGCATACACCTTCAAGTTGCAGGTTAAAGACGGGCAGGGCAACGTGCTGTCCAGAACCCTCACCCGGTCATTCACCGTCGAGAGAGACACTGTCCCGCCATCGGTGTCCATCACCGCCGGACCGACCGGCGTCATCCACAAGCGGAGTGCAACGTTCACCTGGACGGGCAGCGACGACGTCGCTGGCAACAACGACCTCACGTATACCTACCGTCTGCAGAACCATAGCGACTGGACCGCCTGGACGGGTAACACCACCGCCTCCTATCCCAGCCTCGTCAACGATACCTACACCTTCCAGCTTCGCCCCAGGGATCCCGCCGGCAATGTGGGAGCAACGGTGGCGCAGGCGTTCACCGTCGCCGTTTCCTCAAATGACACCACGCCGCCGTCCATCGAAGTTACGACTCCAGAGCCAGAGGCAACAGTCACCGGCACCATCGACATCCAGTGGAACGCCACAGACGCCGGCCAGGTCTCCGTCGCCATCAGCGTCAGCCCCGACAACGGCTCCACCTGGCAGGCCGTCACCGCAAATGTCACCGCTGCCAGCTACACCTGGGATACCACCCTGCTGGACAACGGTCGCTACCTCCTCCGCCTCACCGCGACAGATGACGCAGGCAACCTCAACGCCACCACCCTTGAGGTGACCGTGGACAACGCCAACGGGACCCCGGCATTCGGCCTTGCAGCCCTTGTTATCGCCGTCCTCGCCGCCGTCGCCTTGTTCGCCAGGAAGAAAAACCATTAACTATTTATTTCGCCCCGGAATTGGGTCACTCCATGATAGCCCCATCAGAGCGCTCAGAGGGAGTCAACTATGCCATCCGTGAGGTGGTCCTGCCCGCCCGCAAGCTGGAGCGGCAGGGCATCGACATCATGAAGCTCAACATCGGCGACCCGATTGCCTACGACTTCGACACGCCGCAGCACATGAAAGACGCCCTCTACGAGGGTGCCCAGGAGGGATACAACGGCTACGCCCCGTCGGAGGGCTACCCGGAGCTGCGGGAAAAAATCGCCGAGCGGGAGCGCAACCGCAACGATGTCGACTACGACGTGGAGGACATCTGCGTTACCACGGGGGTGACCGAGGCGCTGCAGATCTTTTTGTCGGCGACGCTCAACCAGGGAGACGAGCTGCTGGTACCCGGCCCGACGTATCCTCCCTACAACCTGATGACCCGGTTCAACGGCGCCGAGCCCGTTGCCTACCGGACCATCGAGGAGGAGCACTGGCAGCCCGATGTCGACGACGTGGAGCGCAAGATCACCGAGCGGACGAAGGCCATGGTTATCATCAACCCGAACAACCCGACGGGGGCGCTGTACCCCCGGGATACCATCCGGGAGATGGTGGACATCGCCGTGGACCATGACATCCCCGTTGTCTCCGATGAGATATATGACGACATCACGTTTGACCGGGAGCATCATTCGACGGCCTCGCTGGCCACGGATGCGCCCATCATCACGTTCAACGGCTTCTCAAAGGTGTATCTGGTGCCCGGCTGGCGTATGGGCTACGTCATGTTCAACAATCCCGGCGGCGAGCTGGACCGGGTGCAGGACGCCTTCTACCGTATCACCCGGGCTCGCCTCTGCGCCAACTCGGTGTGCCAGCGGGGGATGATCGCCGCGCTCGACGGCCCGCAGGACCATATCTCCCGAATGGTGGCCACGCTGAAGGAGCGGAGCCGCTTTGCCCATAAACGCCTCAACGAGATACCGGGTCTTTCGTCGGCGCGCCCCGACGGCGCGTTCTACATTTTCCCCAAAATTGAGGCCATCGACGGCTGGAAGGACGACAAGGAGTTCGTGCTCGACGTGCTCAACACGGCTCATGTTTTGCTCGTCCATGGCTCCGGCTTCTCGCCCGAGTACGGCGCCGGGCATTTCCGGGCTGTCACCCTGCCGCCGATGGAAACCCTGGAGGAAGCCTTTAATAGGCTGGAATCTTTCATGGAGGAGAGGATAGCATGAAACTTGACAAACCGGTCATCGCGGCCATCGTCGCGCTGGTGGCGATCGCCGCGGCGGCCAGCGGCTACTACGGCTACGAACTCTGGCGGGAGCAGCAGCCCAACACCATCGGCGAAGGCGACTTCGTGGAACTCTACTATATCGGCTACTATGAAAACGAGACGGTGTTTGCCTCGTCGTTTGCCTCCGGCAACGTGTCGGCGAACGCCAGTTTTGACAGCGGCGACCAGCTCACCTCGCTCAAAGCCTACATGGGCGAAAAGAAACCGGCTGCGAGCGCATACCCGGCAAACTGGAGCGCCGGCGACCTGGGCACCATTATGGGCGCCCGCGTATACGATCTGCCGGGATTGTACGACGGTCTCATGGACATGGAGGAAGGCGACATGGCGGTCATCGGTCCGCTGCCGCCGGGGGAGGCCTACGGCCGCCAGGTCCGGGAGGCGGTGGACAACCAGACGCTCATCCGCTCGAACTTTACCGGTATCCCGCATCAGCAGGTCGTGCTGAGCAATCTCACCGAGTACAACGTCACCGTGACATGGATGCCCGCGGTAAATGCCACGTTCACCATGCCCATGTACTGGGGGCAGACCCCGGTCGAAAACCCGTACTGGATATGGACAAACGCGAGCGCCGTTGTCTCATACAACGACACCCATGCGGCGGTGAAAACCACGCCCAACAGGATGCACAATCTCACCATCCCGCCGTTCTGGGAAAACGCCACCGAGGTCGTCGCGCTCAACGACACCAGCGTCACCCTGTCCTTCGAGCCGGAGGTCGGCGACTCCTTCAGCTACTACGGGCAGACCGTGGTGGTGGAAAACGCCACCGAGACCACCCTTAACATCTCCGTCAGCTATGGCAACCAGACCCAGTACACCGAGATGAACAAGACGCTGCCCTGGATGCAGTTCAACCTGACCACCCATCTGCCCCGGGTCTTCGAAAACACGCCGCAGGACTACGTCAAGAGCGACGTGCTGCGCGCCGGCTACACGTTCAGCGACATGGCCGGCAAAACCGTGTACTTCAAGGTAAAAATCCTGCAGGTGCTGTAGCCCGGGGCCGTTCAGGCCAGCTGGTCCTGCACCTCGCGGTCGAGCAGCGCCAGGAAAGACTTTTCCTTTCCCCGGGGGATGACGGCGCCGGCTGCAACGGGATGCCCGCCGCCGATGCCGCCGAGCTGCTGGGCTGCATGCTGCATCGCCGCCGCCAGGTCGATGCCCCGGTCGGTCAACGAGGATACCACGCGGGCTGACGCTTTTACCTCGCCGCCGTTTTTTTCGGCGAAGCCCACCAGCGGCCCGCTGTTTTTTATGTCGCTGGAATGCAGGAGCATCCCGGCGATGATGCCCACCACGGTGTCCCGGATGACGGAGCCGCCGTTGAAATACTGCAGCCCGCCGTATTCACGCAGTCCCTCCTTTTTTACGAACCGGATGCCCCGGGCGATGCACCGCCGGTGGTCCTTGAGCAGGTCGTATGCCGCCGTGAGCCCGTCGTCCCGGTCGCCGTGGCAGACCTGCAGCCCCACGTCTGCGTGGCCATACCGGGCGGTGGCGTTCAGCAGCGTTGCATATTCCCGGGCGTCGCGGAGCTGTGTGCCCATCTCCTCCCGGGGAAGCTCGCATACGTCTCCCACCAGCCGCCTCGCCCGGTGGTGCCCGAATCCCTTGGAGAGCAGCAGTCCCACCAGCGACGATATCACGTGCCGTTTTTCGTCCGGCTGGAGCTCCATCCATTTTTTCCACCGCCGTCCATTTTTCACGGGGATGTCGAGATGCTGCAGAAACGTCCGGCAGGCTTTGGCTCTGCCCGTCAGGCCGGGCAGCATGGGGTCGTCCGCGTACTGCAAAAGCTTGTAGAGCGGCCGGGTCTGCCGGCCGAACGCCCGGAAGTCGCTGTACCGGTGGACGACGCCGGCATGTTCTCCGATGTCCGCGATGGCGCTGTTCCAGCCGGTATATCGGCAGGCTGCCGCGTCCTGCATGTCGCCGGCGGCTCCGACCATGGCCAGGTCGGCCAGGTCCCGGTTGTCGGGGTCCATGGCCAGGGCGACCAGAAAGGCGAGGCCGGCCCCGGATACCGCCCGTTCGCCGCTTACGCCGTAGCGATAGGGATTGAAGTGCCGCCAGGTGTCATCGCTGCCGGCCGGCGTATGATGGTCGGTGATGACGTAGTCCAGGCCGTCCAGATGGGGGAGCATGCCGCTGCCCAGGTCGGTGAACCAGACAAGATTTTTGCTGTCGCGCAGCGACACGATGGCGGACGCCTCGAGCTGTTTCACGTACCGGATGGTGCTTTCGATGCCGGCGCGTTCCAGGCAGCATGTGGCGATGGCCCCGGCGGCGATGCCGTCCGCGTCGACATGGGTGACGATGTCTACCGTGCCCGCGTCAACGATACCGTCGGCGACATGCTTCGCCTGTTTCATAGCGCTGTCCAGCATCCCATCCACGCATGATATCTCCCGGCATTATATGAACTCTTTGGAAAATGGCCGCGGCGCCATGCAACCTAATTTTTATATATTGATTTCCCATGCCATACATCAGACCTGCCGGCGTAGCTTAGTATGGTTGAGCACTCGGCTGTTAACCGAGCGGTCACCGGTTCAAATCCGGTCGCCGGCGTTCGTCTTTCTGCAGCGGAGGCAGTGTACCTCCATGGTGGGCATACCGGATGAAATAACGGTTTCACTGGTCGCCGTGGTCGGGTCGGTATGCCTGCGCTGGCCCTCGCCTCGGTGAATGTGTTGCAGGCCGAACTGGATTTTTTTGTTCTGTATTCGCCGCGTGACCGTTGCCGTGTGGCTGCTGATAGCCCTTGGAACGGCGGCGATACCGGCGCTCACTGCGCTGCAGTTTCCGTGATACCTGCACCCCAAGATTTAAAGGACAGCTATCCAAGTCGTGATGCACACGTTTTCCATAAGATTTATACTCCCCGTTTCCAATGGGTCTTTGCTGGCTGGTGCTAGAAGGCAAACATCTTGAGGAAAAGATTGATAACGGTGCTTGGAATCCAATAACTATCTCTGATTTGGCAACATCGATAAATGTAAATTGGGGAGAAAACGGAAAAACATATTATTACCATGTGAGAGCGACAGACAAATTGGGTCACACCTCTGGTTGGGAAGGCCCCAGGCATTCCAGAACTTGCCCAAGGTGAGCTAGG
>JAWOAW010000004.1:0-5382 GCA_046498345.1 Thermoplasmatota archaeon | reverse complement strand
GTCAGCCTCATCGACAAGACCGTGATATTTCCCAACTGGATTCTCCTGTACATGCTGCTCTCCATTCCGCTGACCCAGATTATTCAGCATGCCTTCAAACTGATATCCTGGTCGGAGTGGCGGGCGAAGCATGCCGGATAGCATCACCATCGGCGGTCTCCCCGGCAGCGGTACCACCACCACGGCGAAGCGCCTGCACGACCGGCTTGGCATCCCCTACATGTATGCGGGTGACATGTTCCGGGCGATGGCCCGGGAGCGCGACATGACGCTGGCCGAGTTCGGCGCCTACTGCGAGGAGCACCCCGAGGTCGACCGTATGCTGGATCAGAAACAAAAAGTTATCCTGATGACCGGCAACGTCATCCTGGAGGGACGGCTGGCCGGCTGGATCGCCCACCGCAACTACATCCCCTGCTTCAAGCTCTGGCTGACCTGCGACGCGGACGAGCGAGCCCGGCGTATCGCCGAGCGCGAGAGCGACCCGGTGGAGCAGATACAGCGGGAGATGGCGGTGCGGGAGCAGAGCGAAAAAAAGCGTTACATTGCATACTACGACATCGACCTTGACGACCTTTCCATCTACGACGTGGTCGTCGATACCACCGAGCTGCCGCCGGCGGATGTCGAGCAGCGGGTGCTTGCTGCCATGGAATCGGCGTCCACGTAGCTTCCGCCGCCTCTTTTTTTGGCCCGGTTTTTCCTCTGGATGCCAGCGGCGCACTCGAAGGTTAACGAGGGTTAACAAACTATAAATAGGAGGCACATAATAGTTTATTATGAAAACGGGATTGGCAGTATTGGTTGGGACGCTGTTGCTTGTATCGGTGTGTGCGGCCGGCGGCGTTTTTTCGCCGGATGTCAGCGAGCAGCTGTCCGGTAGCATGCAGGAATCCAGGGCACAGGTCGAGGTGCAGGCCTCCCCGGGACAGGCGGACGAGGATACCGGCTATCAGCCCCCGGCCGAGCATACAACGGTGGGGGAACGACAGCGAACACTCCAAAACCGCGACGGCGGCGGACTCTCGCTGACCCCGCAGATGATACGCGCCTATGTGCATACAAAATGCGCCGGCGTAGAAAAAAATATTTCCCTGCTCAACGCACTTCTCCAGCCCATAAACGCGGATGACAACGATTCCACCGGGGAGAACGGCAACGACTTCCGGGTGCGCTTTTTCCCGTTCCCCGACGTCGACCAGCAGGACATCGGCTGGGTGCTGGCGCTGTCCGCGGTGCTCGAGGTCGAGCGGCTGGGGACCGGGCTGGAGCAGGAGGACTTTGAGATAGAGCTCTACCTGGACCTATCCCTCGGCGCGTTCGGCTACGGCGAGCACACCATCCGCCTCGGCTACTCCTCGCTTGAGGGCGACACCATCCCGGAAAAAGAGCAGATTATTTTCACCGTGGCCCCCTATGTCTTCCATGACCATCCGCCGGTGTTCGCCGTGACCCATGTACCCAGCTTCACCGGCTCGCCCAGCGACGTCACGCTCATCGCCGCCTACGACGGCTCATTCGGCGGCAGCGAGCAACATCACCAGGCGACCATCAGCTATGCGCCGGCCGTCGAAGCCACCACCATGTTCACCCCGCAGCTCGAGGCACAGCGGCTTGACCTTTCGCTGTCCCGGAGCGCCTCGCAGGACACCGTTATCACGATGGGCTACCGGGGCGAGCTCAACGGAGAGGGAACCGATATCACGCTGGCCATCGACTCGCTGCCGACTGAGATGGCGTTTTCGCTGGGCTACGCGCTGTCGGGAAACACGGGCACCCTTGACTATGAGAGCAGCAGCGAGTTCAACGTGACGTTGACCGTCGGCATGGACCGGATGGACGTGATGGGTTCCATGCAGGTCCAGTATCTGCCGACAGCCTTCCATGCGTCGTGGACGCCCAAGCTCTACGGCGGCCATGTCAACGTGTCCACCAACGCCGCCCGGACGAAGATCATCCTGGCCGACGACGTCGACGACCCCAGCCTGTATTTCTCTGTGACCAACATGAGCACCTCCACGTCGCTTACCTGGGGCATCGGGCAGGAGGGCTACCTTCGGCTGAATACCGCGGGAACCGGGCCGCACGTCCAGTTCATATGGACAAAAAGCTCCATCAACCTTGAGATGGACGCCTGGCTTCGCACCGCCTCGCTTTCCCTGGAATGGGTCATCGAGAACGAGGGATACGTGACCGTTGACACCGGCGGCGACTGGCTGAGCACCTATTCACTCAACTTCACGATGGACGACAACGTCGGCCTGCGGCTGGCTGCCAGCCTGCTCCGCGCCGACATGTTCACCGCCGGATGGGTCGTCTGGCCGCCGAGCTTTTCGCTGTCAGGTTCCATCGAGCTCGTCGGCGACATCGCGTTCGCGGTGATGCTCGGCGGTGACTGGTACGATATCCTCGTATCCGGGTAGACGGCTACTCCACGACCAGGTAGACGGTGTCGCCCTCGCGGACGCGCTGCACGGTCTTGATGCCGACCTCGTCGCCCGTGGACACCTCGTCGACCGACGTCTGGTCGATTTCCATGGAGCGAACGGGCTGGGAAAAATCGGTGGTTGCGCCGACGATGTGGATGGTGTCACCGACGTGCAGCGAGCCATCGGTTATCTTGATGGCGGCCACGCTGATGTCGGTAAAGTAGTGTTCCACCTCGCCCACTTTTTCTTCCATGATATTCAAACGCTGATGGTTATTTATAGCCACCGATATGCTCGTCTGCGCCACGGGAAGCCCGGCCTAGTCACGCCGCCCGTTCAAGATGACGACGCCCCCGGCGACGAGGTAGGCGAGGATGGTGTACACGATGCTGGTGAAAATCATGGCGAGGAGCTTCAAAAAGAGAAACAATGCTGCCACCGGCTTCACGGTCGCGCTGTCCTGCGCGTCCTCCAGCAGCGGGATGATGTCCGGGGCGAACATGTACAGGGCCATGAACGCCAGGAGCAGCAGGATGAGTTCCAGGACGACTTTGTCATACCGCGCCATACGTATTGATAGGATTTACGGTCTTTATATCTCTATCGTTTTTATCCGCCATATCCGGGGTTACTCCGTCCGGGTCAGTATCTCGCAGCCGTCCTCGGTGACCAGCAGGGTGTGCTCCGCCTGCGCCACCAGGCCGCCGTCGGCCTCCACCAGCATGCTGTAGGGACGGACCACGCGCCGCCGCTGCAGAAACGCCAGCGACAGGTCGATCCGCCGCCGGGGCACGATGCCGTCCATCCATCGGCTGGCGAACGGCAGCCCGTCGAACCGCTGCTGCATGGCCCGCGCCGTTTTCCCCCGCCCGCGCCCTATCATGTGGTAGATGTTGCCGCTGTCGCCGTTGACCACGCGTCCGGCTCCGTCGGTGGCAAACGGCTCGATGGCCACCACCTCGCCTGCCGTGAGCCGTCGGGTGTTGTCGTTCGCGACGCTGGGAATCGACAGCCCGGCATGGAGATTGTACCGCTCGAGGGAATGCCCCTGCAGGTTTTCCACCGGTCGGAACCCATGCGAGGTGATGGTATCCTCGACGTGCCCCCCGAGCTCCGCGATGGTGACCCCGGCCCGCACCAGGCCGATGGCCGCGTCGAGCGCCTCCCGGGCCGCCGCGATGAGCTCGTCGTGGCCGCCGCCGACCGCCACGGTGAGCGCCGCGTCGCCGATGTAGCCGTCCACATGGGCGCCGGCATCAAGCTTTACCACGTCACCAGCGGCAAAGCATCGTTTGTCGTCCGGCTCCGGCGTGTAATGCGCCGCCACCTCGTTCACCGAGATGTTGACCGGGAACGCCATGCCGGCCTCGGCGCATATCATGTCCTCCACCTGCTCGGCCACCTCGAGATACGATACGCCCTCCTCGACCAGGCCGGCGCCAGCATGCAACGCCGTGCCCACCACGCGTCCGGCCTTCCGGTATTCCTCAACATGTGATGTCATATAGATGCTCCTCTGCAATCGCTCCCTCTCTGATAACCGTGATATCCTGTCCGGTGGCGTCCACCACCGTGGAGGGCACGCCCGGCAACCGGCCGCCGTCAAGGTACAGATCAACCAGGCCGCCCAGCTGCTCCCGCGCCCCGGCAACATCTGCCGGCAGAGTCCCCCCGTGCAGGTTGGCGCTGGTCGCCGTCACCGGGCCAGCCGTGCGGCAGATTCGGCGCGCCACGGGATGGCCGGGCACCCGCACCGCCACGGTATCCCCGGCCACCTGCCGCGGCACCTCGCGCCGCTTGCGGAGCACCAGGGTGAGCGCCCCCGGGAGCAGCGCCTCAGCGAGCGTCCATGCCAGGTCGGTCATGATGGCCACGGTTTCGATGTCATCAACGTTGCCCACGGCCACCGGCAGCGGCATGTCACGGGGTCGTTGCTTCACCTCGTAGACGTGCTGCACCGCCCGCGCATCCAAAGCGGAGGCTCCGAGCCCGTAGAGCGTGTCCGTCGGATAGACCACGAGGCCGCCCTCCAGGATGACGGCTGCCGCCCTCGCAACGTCATTCATCGTGCTTCAGCAGGTCGCCGATGGTGAGCCCTCGCACCTCTTTTTTCTGGGTGACACCCTTGGACACCTTTTCGAACAGGGAGATGCCGAGCGCCCGCTCGATGCGCTTCGCCGTCTCGTCGGAGGGCCGGAGCTCCTCGTTTTCTATCTTTGACACCGTCGTGGTTTTTTCCTCTATCAGCGAGCCGAGCTGCTCGCGGCTCATGTCCTGCCGCTGCCGGGCCTGCATGATTTGTTTTCCCCAGCCCTCTACCAGCTCGGTGTCCATCTCGGCGAACGGGTCCTTGCCCGAGTAGGGTTCAACCCGCCGGGTTTTCGCGGTGACCGGCGTGGCCCGCTTTTTTTCCTCGACCGGCGTGCCGTAGCCGGCGCAGGCGCTGCAGACCTGCATTTCGCTTCCCTCTACCATCACCCGCCGGGGATGCTGGGTCTCCTTTCCGCAGAGTTCACATCGCATACGTGGTTCAATACGCCCCGGCAATAAGAATCTATCGGGATGTCCCTCACTACCCGGTCTTTTTTCTGGCCAGCCGGATGACGAGCACCGCTGCGACAATGATGACGACCGGCACCACGATGAGCAGCCCTTTGCCGTAGGCGTTGACGTTGTACCAGGTCGCCGTTATGTTGCCATCGACCGTCCAGTTGTAATATGTGGTCCGGGCGACCATGTAGCGCGTGGTCTCGGTCACGTCGTAGCCGGAGAGCCCGTGGGAGTAGAGGTCCTTGGCCACCCTGAAGGTAAACCTGGCCTCCGCGATGCTCCCGTTCCAGTGCCCTCCCGTCCCGACGAGCAATTTCACCGACCAGGTCCTCCGTTCCAATCCCCGGCTCCACGGGATGGGCAGCTGGATGGAGGACAGCACCTTCCGGGAGCTGGCCCTGAG
>JAWOAW010000085.1:0-12753 GCA_046498345.1 Thermoplasmatota archaeon | reverse complement strand
GCAGGATGACCGGCCCGTCGAGGCCATGCTGCTCTCGTATCGCCGTGCCGTCGGCGGTGCGGAAGCGTTGAAGGTCTATCCCGGTGGGTATCACCTCGATGGGCACCTCCGAGTAGTGACTGATCTCCTGGGATGCAGCGCTGCTTGGCGCGATGATGCCCTGGCAGCGGTGGAAATACCAGCGCAGCCAGGTGCGGAGCAGTCGGCCGATGATGGCCTGCGCGGGCGGTGACGTGGTGACGAAGTGGAGGGAGTCCTCGAGCATGGTATGATAGGTGAAAAGCAATGGGGCACCGCTATGTCGGGCGGCCTTGACGGCGTGGACGCCCATGACAGCGGGGCCATGTGAATGGATGATGTCGGGCTGTATCCGTGCTATGTGGCGCTCCGTCCGCCGTGTCAGCAGCGATAGTAATGATGGCACGCGATAGCTGGGGTAGCCCCTGAACGTCCGTCCTTTGTAATAAAAAATGTTTTCATCCAGGTCGTCATGGTTCTCTCTGCCGGGGGCGAATAGATATACGTGGTGCCCGCGCTTTTCGAGCTCTTTTTTGAAGCTCTGGAGCGAGGTGACGACGCCGTCCCGCGTGGGAAGCCATGTATCGGTGAACCATGCGATGTCCATGCTTTTTACCTCGATTGCCCGATGGCCTACAAGGGTTTATCGGCCGATGCTGTAAGTAGTTTTCTAAAAAATGCTTTTCCGCAAACCTTTTCTGAAAAGGTTTTTCGCGAACGTTTTTTCTAAAAAGGTTCTTTTGGTGCAGCTTTTTCAAAAAGGTGCGTTCAGTGGATGTACAGGCCGCCGTTGACGTTGATGGTCTCGCCGGTGACGTAGCTGGCCATGTCTGAGGCCAGGTAGAGGCATGCGTCGGCGATCTCCTCCGGCTCGCCGAGGCGTTTCATCGGGATCCGCCTGATGTACTTCTGCCGGCGCTCCCCGGACAATCCGGCTATCATGTCGGTGTCGATGGTGCCCGGTGCCACCGCGTTCGACGTAATATTTCTTTTTGCGAGCTCCCGGGCGAGGCTGCGCATCAGCCCGAGGACGCCGGCTTTGCTGGCCGCATAATCGGCACCATGTGGGGAGCCCTTGAACCCGCGCTGCGAGGATATAAAAATCAGGCGTCCACCGTCCGGCACGTGTGGCAATGCATGCTTGGCGACGAGATAGCTGCCGGTGAGGTTGACCTCCAGGACCTTGTGCCAGTCTTCCAGTGTTTTCTGGTCGACGGTGGCCCTTTTGTAGATGCCGGCGTTGTTGACCACGATGTCGATGGCGCCGCGTTCGTCGTTCAGCTTTTCTATTATGGATTTGACCTCGCCCTCCCGGGAGACGTCGGCCTGGAGGAGCATGCCGTCGCTGTGCTGTTGCACCATTTTGAGGGTCTCCTGTGCGGCGCTGTCGTTGCTGCGGTAGTTGACGCCGACGTAGGCGCCTTCGCGGGCGAACGTGGTGGCGGTGGCCCGGCCGATGCCCCGGGATGCGCCCGTTACAAGCGCTGTCTTGTTTTCAAGCAGCTTCCTCATGGTGGTGCAGGGCTTTGTGCATCTTGACGACGCTTTCCACGGCTGCCTTGGCTCGCTCGATGCGCTCTTCGGCCTGCATGCGGCTCATGCCGGGTCCGGTGATGCCCAGGCCGACGGGCTTGTCGTATTCGGTGGCCAGGTCGGCGATTTTTCGGGCTGCATGCTGCATGACGATGTCGTCGTGCTCCGTCTCGCCTTCGATGACGGCGCCGATGGCGACGACGCCGTCGACGTTGATGCTCTGCAGGAGCTGTTTGATCGCCAGCCCCATGTCGAAGACGCCGGGGACGCGGACGATTGTGACGACGTCGGCGCCCAGAAAATGTGCGTGTTCGCGGGCGCGTTCCATCATCATCATGGTGATGTCGTAGTGGAACTCTGAGACCACGAAGCCCAGCCTGATGACGTCGCTGCCCTCGTCGTTTTTGCTTCGCATACCCCGTTATTGCCTCGTTGTTTATATTGTTTTGCTTACCGTTTTCCCTGCGTGCACGAGGTGCAGACGCTATGGGCTGCGTCATAATGCACGCTGCAGACGTTCTGGCCGCACAGGCTGCAGGTGTGCATGGCGCCCGGCCGGCCGCATATGGCGCAGAGCCCTGCCATCTCCATGCATGGTGAATCCATCGGGGGTAAAAAATGTTTCTGCCGCTATCCGGCGTGGGGAAACCGGAGGACGACGATGGTGCCCTGCGGCTGGTTGTCCTCGACGGCCACGGAGCCGCCGTAGCGCTGCATGGTCAGCTGGACCAGGTAGAGCCCGAGCCCGGTGCCGGCGCTGGCGCCGTGGCTGAATCGTTCCTCGAACACCCGCTCCTTTACGTTGTCGGGGATGCCGCTGCCGTTGTCTGCGACACGCACCTCGCAACCCTCGTCGGTCTCCTCGGCTGTTACGGTGACGGTGTCGGCGTGGCCGTGTTTGACGGCGTTGCCGACCAGGTTTTCGAGGACCGAGTGCAGGGCTTCATCGGCCATGACGGTGCAGTCGCCTTCGACGGCGCCCTGGACGTCGTGGTCGTCGAGCGCCGACCTGGCTGTCTCCCTGATGTTGTACCGTTCGAGCTGTCCGCCGGCAGAGATGAGCTGCTCGAGCTCGCGCATCCGGGTGATGACCTCCACGGCCTGGCTGAGATGGGACAGGGCGGTGTCGTAGAGCTCCTCGTCTGCCTCCTCCCGGTTGAGGTCGAGGGCGCTGTATGATATCTGGATGTGGTTGAGAATGTCGTGGCGCATGATTTTGTTGATGAGCCGGAGGCCGTCGTTGAGGCGGGATATCCGTTGCTCTGCCTGCTTCCGCATGGATATGTCCCGGAGGGTGAGGACGCGTCCGACATATCGTCCGGTCGAGGCGTGCAGGGGGGAAATGGTGACGTCGTACCAGCGGGGGTTTCCCTCCATCCCCAGCTGGACTTCGCCTCTGGCGCTACGGACGTCGCCGTACCGGTCGATCAGGTCGGGGCGGTGGGAGAACAGGTTTTCGATGCGGGCGCCGATGATATGCTGGTCGGGCAGCCGGAACAGCTTCTGCCGTATCATGTCCCGGCCCACCGGGTTGACGTCCACGATTTTGTTGTGGCTGTCGAGCACCAGGATGGCGTCCTCGATGTTTTCAATCAACGTCTCCCGGGCGATGGGCACCACGTCGAGAAACCGCAGCCGGAACATGCTCAGCCAGATGGCGATGCCTCCGGCCACGAACATCGACGGTGTCAGGTCGTAGTCGAATGGAAACGGGCAGTTGCCGGACACGTAGCAGATGTTGGCGGCCAATGGCAGCATGATACCCGCGGACAGCACGGCTGCCTGCCAGGCGTAGATACGCTGTGCGGACAGCGCCGAATGGAGCAGTATGATGACGCCGACCATGATGAGCACATATGCGTAGACGGAGTTCAGCCAGAACAGGACGCCGCCGGTGGTCACCACCCCGGTGAACGGCCCGAGCGTTCCCTCCCGGATGGTGGCGTAGAACAGATGATGCAGCGGATTGGTCCATATGCCCACGATACATACTACGGGCACCGTGGAGAGCAATGCCATGTAGCGCCGCTGCGCCCATTTTTCCCGGCCGGTGTAATGCAGGATGAATGTCAGCCACAGGACGGGGATGAGCGTGATGCCCATATATTTGACCTTTTTCCAGAACAGGCTGCCGTCGAAGGTGCCCGCCCAGAGCTCGAACGCGTAGGCGAACGACCACAGGGCCGCAAACCCCAGAAAATAGATGAACACGGCCACGGTCGGGGTGCGCCGCCGCGGCCACAGCATGGCCAGCAGCGACAGCATCAGCAGCCCGCCGAGAAACAGCGGTGTCAGGTAGAGCGCAACCTCGATGTTCATGGTGCCATCAATCCTATATCGGGGTACTATATATCACGCTTGCCGTGTATAAAGCTTTGTACATCGGGTGGCAGGGTGCCCTGGCTGCCGCATCCCGGAAGGAAATCCTTTTTAAAAGCTGGTGTGTTGCCATGGCATGCGCTTCGTGGTGCAGGAGCACGATGCCAGCAGCCACCACTATGACCTCCGCCTGGAGATGGACGACGTGGCCAGGTCATGGGCGGTTCCCAAGCAGGTGCCCGAGGAGCCGGGCGAGAAACGGCTGGCCATCCAGACAGCGGACCATGACGTCGACTACATGGATTTCGAGGGCACGATTCCCGAGGGCCAGTATGGCGCCGGCGAGGTCTCCATCTGGGATAGCGGCAGCTATGAGCTCCTGAAGCGGGAGGACGACGAGATCAAGTTCGAGCTGCACGGCGACCGGCTGCAGGGCACCTACGTGCTCGTTCCCTTCCGGAAGGCCGGCGAGGACGGCTGGCTGCTCATCAGGGAATAGCCCGGCTGCCACGGGTACGTTTATAAACAACCGTTCTTTTTCCAGGCTATCATGCAGGAACAGTTCGAGATAACAAAAATACATGACGGCAACACGTTCGAGGTATCGCCGTTCTGGGAATGGCGCGGCGAAAACGGCGTGCTCGTCCGAGCCACAGGCTACGAGGCCCCGGCAGCCGGCGACCCCGGCTACGAGCCGGTCAAAAACAGGCTTATGGAGCTGCTGTTTGGCGAACAGGTGACGCTGGCAGAGCCGGTGGCCATCGAGGACGACGCGCTGGCATGCACCGTCATGGTCGACGGGCAAAGCCTGGCCGCCTTTTTCCCCGAATACCGGTAGCAACCGGGACGATATCATTACATATCGCGCCGGGATACCGCTGTATGGCCATCAGGAAAACCGCCGCCGTCTATGCCATCGGTGTCGGCATCGCGATGCTGGGCATGTGGACAGCGCTCATTGCCGGGGGCGAGGTAGACGAGCTTGACGATGCACCAGGGAGATGGCGTATCACCTGGCGGCGGAGTTCGCCACGGCGGGGCTGCTGCTCGCCGCCGGCCTGGGATTGTTCAGGGTGAAGCCGTGGGCCACGCCGGTGTTATACCTGGCGACGGGCATGCTCCTGTACACGGTCATCGTCAGCGCTGGCTACTACGCGGAGCGAGGCAACACGGCCATGGTCGCCATGTTCACCGTGTTGACCATGCTCACGCTGACATTCGTGGGCCTGACGCTGCGTCGCGGATGCACGCTGTCATAACCGTCACAGCTTTTTCCCGCAGAAGGGGCACATCGTGGGTGCCTCATCAGCCTCGGTGGTGCCCTCGGGCTCGCACATGCCGCCCACCCTGCTGTAGTCCACCGATGGATCGATTGTCCTGCCGCACCTCGGGCATATGATGTCGTCGGCCATACGGCTTCATCCCGGCGGGCTATTTCACGTTTGTGCCAGGCCAATTATGGGGAAGACATGCCGGGCATGGCAGCGTGGTAGTGGCTGACCCGCCGGTTGGAGCCGCAGCCGGGACTATATCGGTGCTTCTTCCTCATCAGGGCAGGGTGTTTTGACGTCCTGGTAAAAGATGAGAAGCGCCGTGATGACCAGCACGGCGCCCACGAACGCGTAGGGGTTGACAAACCACAGGATGACGGCCATGAGATAGTAGATGGCCCGGATGCCAAAGGTAAAACGGTGCATCGCCCGCTCGAACACCTTCTGACGGAGCGGCTGATGCTCCAGCTCTCCTTCGCTGCCGTTTTCCAGCTTGCAGGCCATCCGCTCGATGTCCTCCGGCGGCACGCCGATGAGAATTGTGAAGCGGACCATGTGGCGGAGCGACAGTAGAAACATCATCAGCGCGAACACGAGCACGCCGAACAGCAGCAGAAGCTTGGCTTCCATGATATGGGCCGGTGCCCCCGTCAGGTCTATCCAGTCCTCGGAGTTGCGCACCAGCAGGCCGAGCAGCAGCAGGATGGCCGAGGAGAGAAACGTGGTGGACATGATCAGGTTCCGCATGCTCTGCACGCCGACGATGGTCTCCTTCATGTCGGAGACGCGTGTCACCCACGCCCGGTACAGCAGGTTGAGAAGCCCGCGCTTCGCGGTCACCGGGTCCTGCAGGCTCCGCCGTAACACCGCCGCATAGAGGGCGACACAGCCGGCGAACACTGCCAGCGCCGCGCCGTTGACAAGGTCCGGGTTCATAGGTCGAGCGCCATTAGCAGGGGGATTATATAAACGTTGTGGTTATCTCTGTGTGGTGTGATTGTATCGGCATGGCTCATGCTACCTTGGTATCCCAAATACGAATGCCGTGTGCCGTGTTACTGGAGCAGTGCCTTGAGGTCGTCCGGGGTTTCCGGGAGCTCCTTGTAGCGGTTGCGGATGGTGACCTCGGTGACGCCGGCTACCTCTGCGACCTGCTGCTGTGTGCGGTGTTCGCCGCAGAGGATGGAGGCGATGTAGATGGCTGCGGCCGCCACGCCGGTTGGCCCGCGCCCGGAGGTCAGCCCTTTTTCCTCTGCCTGCTGGAGGATGTCCAGCGCCTTGGTCTTGGCTGCCTGACTGAGGTCGAGCTGGCTGCCAAAGTAGTCCACGTAGTCCTGCGGCGAGGCGGGCATCAGGTTGAGCGAGAGCTCCCGCGCGAGCAGCCGGTAGGTTCTGCCGATCTCTTTCCGGTCGACCGTTGATGCTCCCACGATGTCGTCGAGTGTCCGGGGGATGCCGGACTGCCGGCAGGCGGCGTAGACCGCTGCTGCGACGACGGCATCGATTTTCCGGCCCTTGATGAAGTCTTCTTCGATGGCTTTTTTGTAGATGAGCGCTGCCGTCTCCCGGGCGCTTCTCGGGAGCCCCAGGCTGGAGGACAGCTGGTCCATGCGTTTGAGGGCGGAGGCGAGTTTGCTCTGGACGGTGCTTTTGCCGCCGATGCGTCGATGCCATTTTTTGAGGCGGTAGAGCTGTGACCTGTTTTTGGTGGGGATGGATCGTCCGAAGCTGTCTCTGGTTCCCCGGATGGTGGTGCTTATGGTGTCTTTTCCGCCGCGGTAGTTGGTGGGCGGGCCGGTTCGGGCTTTGGCGGCTCGTTCTTCTGCGTTGAACGCCCGCCATTCTGGTCCCTGGTCTATGAATGATTCGTCGACGACGAGCCCGCAGTTCTGGCAGACGAGCTCTCCCCGATGGTAATCCTGGACGATGCGTTTCGATTCGCATTCAGGGCATTCGGTTATTTCGTCTATTTTTTTGGATGTATTGCTTTCTCCCAACATCTAGGTTTACTATGACGGCGGTTCTATAAAAAGGTTGTGGTAAAAAGTTGTTATATCTCCACCATCCAGCCACGTATCCTGCATGAACGCGCGCCCGACGGCTGATTTAAACTTTAAATAAGAGAAGGTAATACACTATTGCCCTCTCGGGAGCATGGTGTAACCAGGGATCATTGCGGGCTCCAGTTATGGGAATGAATACAAGAGGGTCATCCGAAAGGTGACGATTAACTGGAGCGATGACCCATAGAAGAGACCCGCCGATCTGGGTTCAAATCCCAGTGCTCCCATCCCTCCCCCCTCACCCGGAGAGATAGCATGCAAGAAAACATGGTACAGGAAACCATTCGAAACCCCAAGGCAATCATATCACTGCTGACCGCCGTCACAGGCATCATATTCTACCTGGCCTGGAACCTCACCTATGGCGCCTGGGCGGACATCGGCATCTACTCCGTGACCGCCGTGCTCGTGTGCCTCGGCGTCGCAGGCTGGCTCATCGCAACCATGCCCGACACGGAGGAAGAGAGATGAAGCAGGCCACGATGCGCCGCATCGTGCCACTCGCAGCCGCCGGCCTCCTGCTCCTCGGTACCACAGCCACCATATATGTCCAGTCATTCCAGCAGCAGGAATCCACCAGCAGCATCACCATCAACGGCGTAGACGTCACATACCAGGAGCTCGCCGATAGCTACCCCGAGGAGGCCATCACCGGATACGACGACGAACGCTACACGGGCATCGCCCTGACCGACGCCCTCGCCTATGCAGGCGTCACGGAGCCGGCAGCGCACGAGTACACGCTCGTCGGCGCCGACGGCTACTCCAAGCAGGTGGAATGGAAGCACGTCCAAAGCAGCATTCTCTCCAGCCAGGACAGCAAACGCGTCATATTCACAGAGCTGCCCAAACAGTTCTGGGTGGCCGACCTCATAGAAATAGAGGTGATATAACCATGAAACAAAATCTTCGACTGGTCGCAGGCATCGTCCTGTTCGGATCCATCTGGGGCCTCCTCGAATGCGCACTCGGCGACGCACTCCACGGCTCCATCCTGCCCGGCGGCGCCATCATGACCGGCCTGGTCGGCTTCGGCCTGATGGCCGCCACCCGCATCATGTACCGGCAGCCCGGCATGCAGCTGGGCATGGGCGCCCTGGCCGGAGCCCTGAAATACATGCACCCCATCGGCGGCTGCATGCTCTGCTCCGCCATCGCCATCGCCGTCGAAGGCGCCGTGTTCGAGCTCATCTGGCGCAGCCCGCGCCTCCACCTCGACCGCCTGGACAGCATGTCAATGCGCGTCGGCATGGGCGTCATCTCCGGCTACACGATGTACGGAGTCGGATACCTGGCCACGCAGATGCTCACTCCCATCGTCTCCGGCGGACCGCTGGCCGCATCCGCCGTCGCCTCGCTGGTGCCCCGGACGCTGTCCCACGCCACGCTGGCCGGCCTGCTGGCCGGTGCCACGCTGCCCGCGCTGCTCGCCGTGCCGGCGAACCTGCCCGAGCGCATCGCCATGATACGGCGGGAGGTCTACTACCCGGTTGCCTCGGCTATCTCGGTGCTCTGCTGGATCGGCATCCTGCTGTTATGAACATCCTCCATACGGGGGGACGGGACAGCGGGAAGAGCACGTTTTTGCATGAGCTGACAGCATCGCTCGACCTGGCATGCGGCGGCGTCATATCGCTGCCGGCCATGGAGCAGGGCGAAAAGATAGGCATGGACGCCCTCGACGTTGCCACCGGGATACGGGTCCCATTTGCCCGCCTGGACGGCGACGGCATCCCGGTGGGCCGCTACCGGCTGCGGCGGAAGGGCATCGCCCATGCCAGACGGGCGATATATCGGGGTGCCATGACCAGGCAGCTCACCTTCGTTGACGAGCTAGGGCCGCTTGAGCTTCGCGACGGCGGGTTGATGCCCGCGGCTCGCTTTGCACTGCGCCGGGCGCCGCATGCCGTTTTTGTTGTCCGCCGGCGGCTGGCCGACCGGGTTGCATCCCGCCTGCAGGATGATTTCATCCGGGTATGTTCTCGGGAGCAGTTGACGGGGCTGCTCACCGGGCTCCATCGCAAACTATAACAGCAGCCGTCGCATTTAACGGATGATGCAGGAGCGGATCGGGACCATCTACGGCGACACCACGTCGACGTCGTTCACGTTTGCATCCGGCCAGCAGGTCAAGCGGCTGGACTACGTCTACGTGGAGCACGAGGGACAGCGGGTCCTCGCCCAGATAAGCAAGGTCAAGCGGGTATCCGACGTGTCGTTCGAGCACGTGTTCTCCGGTGACATGCAGGAGGAGGAACAAAAGATTTCCGCGACCGCTGACGTCATCGGTTACCGCGGGAGCAGAGGCCTCAGCGTTCCCCGCTCGCCGCTCCGGCAGGGCAGCCCCGTGTATGCCGCAACCGAGCCCGTCGTCCGGGGGGTACTCGGGCTCCCTAGGCAGGGTGCCTACCTGGGGCGCCTCAAGGACATGGACATCCCCGTCTACCTGGACATCAACGCCCTCCTGCAGAAACACATCGCGGTGCTGGCCAAGAGCGGCAGCGGCAAAAGCTACACCGTCGGCGTCATCGCGGAGGAGCTCATGGAGCACGACGTCCCCGTGGTCATCGTCGACCCCCACGGCGAATACGCGTCGCTCATCCGCCCCAACCTGGATAAGGAGGAGCTCCAGTTGATGAAACGCTTCGATGTCAAGCCCAGGGGCTACGGCGAACAGGTCGAGCAGTACGCGCCCGGCGGCGAGGCCCACGGCGAAGCGATCCCCCTCCATCTCGACGAGATAAACCTGGACATGAACGACCTGCTGGACGTGCTCCCGGAAAAGCTCACCGGCGTCCAGAAAGGCATCCTGTACAAGGCCATCAAGGAGGTACAGGAAACCAAGCGCGTCTACCTCCTCTCGGACATCATCGACGCCCTGAAAGACGTCAAGAGCAGCGCCAAATGGAACGTCATCCCCCAGCTCGAAGAGCTCGACAAGATGAACCTGTTCTCCGCGGATGCCACCCCCATGGAGTCCCTGGTGCAAAAGGGGACCTGCTCCATCCTCAACCTCCGGGGCGTCCCCCAGCACATCCAGGACGCCGTGGTCTCCCACATTCTCACCCAGCTGTTCGAGCATCGCAAGCACGACGACATCCCGCCGTTCATGGTCGTCATCGAGGAATCACACCGCTACTGCCCGGAGCGAGGCATGGGCAACGCCGTCTCCTCGAACATCATCCGGACCATCGCCTCAGAGGGACGCAAGTTCGGCATGGGGCTCACCATCGTCAGCCAGCGCCCCGCCCGCGTGGAAAAAAACGTGGTATCCCAGTGCAACACCCAAATCGTCCTGAAGACCACCAACCCCAACGACCTCAAAGCCATCGTCGCCTCCGTCGAGGGGCTGACCCGCGGGGCCGCCGACGAGATACAGCGCCTGCCCATCGGCATGGCCATCATCTCGGGGCTGCCCATCAACGCGCCCCTGTTCGTCGAGGTCCGGGTGCGAAAGTCCAGCCACGGCGGCAAGGCGGCCACCGTGGTCGACGCCGAGGAGGACAAGGGTGCGATGCGCCGGCTGCTCTCCCGGTTCAAGTAGGCGGAAAGCTTTTTTAACCGATGCGATGTTGACAGCCCATGGCAGTCCTGGTCCACATCTGCTGCGCTCCCTGCTTCGCCTATCCCCATAAAAGGCTGCGGGAGGACGGCCACGACGTCGTCGGCTTCTGGTACAACCCCAACGTGCATCCCTACATGGAGTACCGGGCGCGGGAGAATGCGGTCAAAAAATATGCGTCGCTGGAGAACGTCGAGATGGCCTACGGCGACTACGACCTGCAGCCCTATCTCGAGGTAAGCCTGGCGGCCATGCGGGACGGCGGCCGGCGGGAGCGATGCCAGCAGTGCTACCGGTACCGCCTCGACGCCACGGCGCGCTATGCCGCCGACAACGGCTACGACGCTTTCACGTCCACGCTGCTGGTCTCCCACCATCAGCAGCATGACGCCATCCGTGCCATCGGCGGGGAGCTCGCCTCGCAGCACGACGTCCCGTTTCACTACCAGGATTTCCGGGAGGGATGGGACCAGGGAAAGGCCATCGCCACCCAGTACGGCCTCTACCGGCAAAAATACTGCGGCTGCCTGTTCAGCGAATGGGAGCGCTACCGGGACTCGCTGTAAAAAAGGGGCTAGCCGGCTGTCAGCTTGTCCAGGATGTCCTGTTTTACCTCGTTGAATGTATCGCGGGTGAGCCGGATGACTTCGCCGTGTTTGGCGTAGCGGTCGACGAGTCGTCGGTGGAGCGTGGCCACCACCGGCTGCTCCATCGCGAGCACCTGCTGGACGGCCTGCTGGAAGCGTGGGGAGCGGAGCTCCATGGGGCCGATTTCGTCGAGGAAGATGATGTCGGCCTGTTCCGCTGACGGCAGGAAGATGTCGACGATATGCTTGATTCCTTCGAGGTTGACCCCGTATTTTCCGATGTCGGCCGGGGTGATGTCCACGGAGGCCAGGACGGCTTCCTCGCCGGTTGCGAGGTCTACCATCTTGAAGCCCTGCCGCTGCCCGTTTTCTCGTGTCTCCGGGGTGACGATGCCGGCGATGCTCCGGCGGTCTATCTGCCCTATGAGCTGCTGTATCAGGGTGGATTTGCCGCAGCCGGGTGCGCCGGTGACGAAGATGTTCATGTTTTGACTATCGGGCCGTGTTTATGTGTTTTTCCCATGTGTAACATTTTTAAGGCATCGTGTCCATGGGTATGTGATATCATGGGTTGCGATGGACGAAGGCTCTTCGACCTGCTCGAAGCCCAACTTTGACAGTAGGGTAAAAATAGTGTTCTTAGTTCAGTTTGTTGATGATTACTAGGCAAACATCCCTAAGAACACGGAGTATAAAGCCGAATGACAATATATCTTTTCCGATTGGGACCATCCTGGCAGTCCAGCAGTACTATGAGAAGCTGGGATTGTCGGCTATTTTTGGGAAACATAAGCGTCGGGGGAGAGATATCAATGCGTTGGTTGCGGCGTTGGTGAGCTACCGGCTTACCGAGAATCAGAGCGTGACCAAGGCAGCTGACTGGATTAATCGTGATGCAGTATTGGACACGTTCAACCTTGAAGGCTTTGAGCAACGGACGCTCTACCGTGTCCTTGAAACCCTCGGTGAAAACCGTGACGAGATCATGGCCGGGATACAGGACGTGGTGTTCAGCCTGTTTGACTTTGAGCATACCAACGTCAACATGGACTGGACGAGCTTCGTCCTCTACGGCACGCAGTGTCCCTTGGGTCGCTATGGTTACAGCCGGGATCATCGGCCCGATAAACAGCAAATTACGCTCGGTGTCAGCGAGCTGGCGCAGCCTATCAACCTTCCGGTTGGGATGACGGTCCGTGCGGGCAACGTGAATGACCAGGTTCACTTCAATGATACCTTCGAGCAGATAAAAGACCGCCTGCGGAAGGGCTCGCTGGTGGTCTTCGACCAGGGTGCCAACCGCAAGGACAACCTTGACTGCATCGAACATCACAAGCTGAACTACGTGACCGCTCGGCAGATCAACAAGAGCGACGAAGAGACATGGATCAAGGACTTCG
>JAWOAW010000071.1:0-41029 GCA_046498345.1 Thermoplasmatota archaeon | reverse complement strand
CGGATGCCGCGCGGGACGCTGTACGCTTGATGAACGCCGTGGGCATCACGCCGGTGGTCAGCGACGACGAGCGGTGTTGCGGCGCCGATCTCCTGCTCAACGGCGACGAGCGACCGTCGCGACCCTCGGCGCCCAGCCCGCCGACCACCAGGTTGCCCTGCGCCATCGCGTAGGTCTGACCGTCCGCGCCCTTCAGCGGGGTCATCAGCAGGCTGGCGCCGCGCAGACTGCCCGCGTTGCCGATCGAGGACACGGTGATGTGGATGGTCTGCCCGGGCTTCGCGAAGGGCGGCAGGTCCGCGTGGATCATCACCGCGGCGACGTTGCGCAGCTGCGGGTTCATGACCCTGCCCCAGATACACTGCGTGGTCATCACCACCGGCACGCCGTTGCCCGTGAGCTCCCGGATGACCGGAATCAGCTCCTCGTTTACATGACCCAAGCCGGTTCCCGCGACGACCACGCCGTCCCGCCCCTCGGTCATCGCCGCGAAGTCGTTCTCGTGGAGCCCGGGATGCGCGTAGACCAGGGCCACGTTGTCATCGATGTCCGCCGTTACCCGGGTTTCCCCGGCTGTTTTCCGCCGGTAGCTTCCGATGAAGCGGACGGTGTCATCCACGAATGCCAGCGGCCGGCTGTCGATGCTGCGGAACGCGTCGCGCCGGGAGGCATGCATCTTCCGGACCCTGGTGCCCCGGTGCACGGCGCACAGGCCCGGCGACGGCTCCGCATGCATGACCACCGCCACCTCGCCCAGGTCCGTGGTCGCCATCCGGGCCGCTGCCACCAGGTTCTGGAACGCGTCGCTGCTCGGCCGGTCCGACGAGCGCTGCGAGCCGACGAGCACCACCGGGCCGGAGAGATCCTGGAGCATGAAGGACAGGGCAGCGGCGGTGTACCCCATGGTGTCGGTGCCGTGGGCGACGATGACGCCGTCGGCACCCCGGTTGAGCTTTTCCGCTGCCGATTCGGCGATGGCAGCCCAGTCGCCGGGGGTGATGTTTTCGCTGAGCTTCCGGGCGATGACCTCGCTTTCGATGTTGCAGACCTCGCATATGCCCGGGACGGAACACATGATTTCCTCGGACGTGCGGGCGGGATGGACGGCGCCTGTCTCGTAGTCCACGTAGCTGGCGATGGTTCCCCCGGTGCCTAGCAGCGCCACCGACGGCTTGTCAGGGTCGAACGATGCCTTGCGGGCCTGCTGCGGGTGCGGCCCCCGTTTTTCCACCAGGGAGAGTTCCGCGTCTTCGATGGACAGGCCAACGTTGTAGCCGCTGTCGAGCTTGATGGTGACCACGTCCGGGCTGCTGAAGGCATGACGGGGCATCAGGATGCCCTCATAGATTTTTCCGGCTTTGACAATCCGTATGCGGTCGCCCGGCCCGGCGTCGATTTCCCGGAGCGCCTGCTCCCGTTCGCTCATATAGGGGGCAAACAGCCGTCGCTATATAGTTTTTGTTTCACTGGCTCCGGCGCCAGTAGAGGTAGCCGGCGGCTCCGATGAGCGCGACGACCACCAGGCCCAGCAGCACCGGCATCCAGTCGAACGGCTCCATGCGATGCGGATGCTCCGTCGCCCCGTAGAGGGCATGGCCGCCCACCGCCGCCGGGGTATACGCGAGCGGTTCCACGTCGCCCTGCTCCCAGTGGTTCATGCTGCTGTACTGCTGGCCGGGCACCCAGACCCGGAGGTCGGGGTCGCCGTAGAGAACCACGTTCTCCATGATGTCCCACCACCACTGCGGCGGCTCCGTGATGTACAGGATGCCCACGTGGCTCATACCCTTAACGTATGCCTCGCCGACCGTATCGCCCAGCACCAGGTCACGCGGGATACTCTGCCGCCAGATGGTGCCATACCAGGAGGTCGGCCAGGGATCCTGCACCTGGAAGACGCTGCCGTGCCGGATCAGCGAAAGATGGAAGTAGGTGTTGGCCGTCTGGCAGATGCTGGTGATGAAGCCCATGGAATGCAGGTTGTCCAGCACCGCCTCGATCTGGGTGGCGTTTTTCTCGGCGTAGGGATACCGGGAAAACTGTATGGTGCCGATGACGCCGTCGTAGCTGTCATCCACGTTGAACGGAGCGAAGAAAGGAATAATCTTGTTGAGGAACTCCCGGACCGGCTCCCGGGCCAGCGCCCAGTCCATGCCCGTGGCAATGGGAAACGGGATGTTGGTGAACGGGATGACTCCCTCCACGTCCATGGTCATGGTGTCCGGCTCCGCCGTCGAGCCCAGGTACCATTCGTAGCCCCGCCAGGGGTTTTCCTCCTTCGCCGCCCCGGCAAACGGCTCCACCAGCCTCGATATGGGGTCATGGCTGCTGAACCCCTCGTCGGGGTCCCAGAACAACGTGGAGCCACACTCGGTCTCCAGTCCATGGGAGCCATGTATCCACATGATGGCCCCGGCGTTGAGGTCCTCGCCGACGGCCTCCAGCGACGTGGAAAACGCCACGTCGTAGCCGCCCCTGCGCAGATACGTGGGCACCACCTCTGTCTCGGTCATATCGGGGAAAATGGCCCCGCTGATGCCCAGATATTTTTCGCCCAGCCCCTGGTCGATGGGGTTGAACGTGAAAGACTGCCCCGGCGTCAGCCCGTCGGCGCACTGATAGGTCGAGCCGTAGTATTCCCCGGCGCGCTCGTTGAACCGGTATTTATGGGTCACGAACGAGCATACCACGGGATAGGTCATCTGCTCCGTCTCCGACGGCGTCTCTACCACCAGCGTGTTGGCCAGCGGCCGTCGGGCCAGGCCAGTGAGGCGGCGGGTGCTCGTGCTGCCGTTTATCATCTCCACGCCGGCCGGGTTGAGCCCCGGGTTTTCAAAGATAAGCCGGGGGTAGAATACGTTGCGGGATATCCAGGAGGCGGCGTCGACCGGCGACCCAAAAATACGGCCCGGCTTGGCCTTGCCCACGAACACCCGATCCCAGGGTGTGCCGATGTCGTACTGCCCGCCCACGGTCACCATGGACTCCATGCCGTCGCCGTCGAAGCCGTAGTCGTCCAGAAAATCGTAAACCCGTTTCCCGGTCAGATACATCTCAGCCACCGTGGGCGTAAACAGGAAACGCTCGCTGACATGGCGACGCCAGAACTCGTTGTGCCAGACCACCGCCGATGACAGCCGGGGATGCATCTCCAGTAGCAAAAGCGGGCTGCCATGCTGCGCCGCCAGAAACGCGGCCGGGCCGACGAACAATGCGCCCGGAAACTCGCCGCCGGGCTGCAGCTCCCCGCTCCGCCAGAAGGTCCAGGGGTCGGCCGTGGAAAAAATGACGTCGTTTTGCCCCGTAGCATCGCGGATGGCGTCGTAGGCATCCCTCGCCGCGGTATGCCATGCTTCGATGCCGGCCACGTTGCGCACATCGGTGCGTGCCTTATCTGTCAGCCGCTCCCCGAAATCAATGACGTGCACCCGGTCGACGCCCAGGGTGTTGAGCGCCGATTTGGTCTCCGAGGGCAATCCGTCCGGCGAGATGTAGAGCAGGGGTGCGTTGAGCGCCGATGCCAGGATGGCGCCCTGGCTGGCCGAGGCCAGCGACTGTTCCCGCGCCTCCGATGTCTTGTTGCGCCAGGTATATGAGACGGTGAAATCGACCGTGCCCGATGCCTCTTTTTCCATGCTGAACACGCAGAGCCGGTAGTGCTCGCCGGGTCGGCAGCCGCCCAGCTTTTCCACGTCGATGTGCTGCTCCGAGCTGGACATGTTCCGGGATGACACGATTTCCTCGCCGGCGGGCCCGATGAGCGACATGCCCAGCTGCGCGTTGCCGTCCCATTCCAGGGTAAACGAGGCGTTGCCGACACCCGATGCTGGCACATTGGGCACGTCCACCTCGGTGCCCGGGTACATCTCGACGTCGACGTTGTACATGACGCCCCGGCGGATGCCGCGGAGCGCCCCGAAGGCCGAGCCCTGCAGGGAGAGCAGGCCCCCGAAGAGGTCGACGCGGGGTATCTCCTTGTCCCGCTCGGTTGGAATGTCGGTGACGCCGACCCGCCATGAGCCGGGATTGTATACGTATGAGGCGGCCTGCTCCGCCGGACCGGTCAGAATGTTCCAGGTGGCCACGGCGGCGGTCTGCATCCAGTCGCTGCCGTGCTGGCAGAACAGCTGCAGGTCCGGGTCGCCGGGCGGGATGGCGATGAAGCCGCCCAGGATAAAGCAGTCCCACCACAGGTCGGCTTTTAGATACTTGTACTGCTCGGGGACGGTAAACTCGTGGTATACGGGGTTGAGCGAGTTGCTCTGCGGCACTTGGAAGCTCGTGGTCTTGACCTCGGCGCCGGCGGCGAAGCTCCCCGTGATGCTCCCTTTCGTAACGTTGCCGTTGCCCCCGGCGTCGTCGTCGATGACGGCCAGGACCGCCTCGTCGGCGTACATCCAGTCCCGCGTGGCCAGCTGCCCGGCGATGTCCGCCGGAGTGTCGCCGTTGATCACGGTTGTGTTCCGGGCGGCCAGGTCCACCTCGCCTTTGCCCATGTTTATAAGCATGAGGTCGTCCAGCCTGCCATCGCAGGCGTTCATCCAGTCGTCCATAAGATAGTCGACGCCCTGCTTGCCGTTGAGCGCCCGGTCGGTTTCCCCGCCGATAGCGCTGTCTGCCTGGTGGAACAGCAACGGATGCGTGTAGAGCCGGTCGCCCCGGCTGTCGTAGAACACAGACGATGGCACCGCCGACAGATACGCGTAGTCGTCGAGTATGCTTTGCTCGTCGAACCCGACAAACGTGGCTTTTTTGGTAAATGTGGTCGGAGCCCATGAGACGCCCCTGTCAAACCCGGCTCCGGAGGTGTCGGCCGATGCAGGCGTCACGGGCAGCAGGTGGGCCAGCAAAAGAAGTACAACCATGAACGTGAAAATTCCCGCTGTTTTTTGCTTCGGGTCTGCCATATGAACAGTTAAATGGCGATGTCGCTATAAATGTTTTCTCTCCTGCCCGTCGTCGAGCAGCTCCGGCGGGCCGTCGGCCAGCTCGACCAGCGCCCGGGCTTCCATCATGTGCAGGCTGCCGGGCACCACCAGGCAATGCAATGGCGGACCGAAATCTGTCTCCGTCAACTGCGAGGGATACCCGGCCTGGACCACCGGCTGCGGAGACGACGCCCGGGCCACCCCGGCCAGGATGGTCTCAGGCGTGATGACCTGGTTGCTGCATCGCTGTTCCATTTCCAGGAGCAGCTCGACGCCCTCCGGCACGGTCATGTACCTTTGCCGTTCCTCCTGGATGTCGAGCAATACCAGGGTGTGCAGCCCCCGCTCCCGGTTTTCCCGGATGACATGGTAGGGCGACAGGGCAAAATAGTTTTTTTCCGGGTAGGCCAGCGTCGTCGTCCGCCCGAACTTGTATATCTGCAGCCCGAGCAGCCCGGCGGCGGCGGTAACAATGCTCACACCGTGTATCACCCGGGTCGGGATGCCCCGCTCGACGGCACGCAATCGAAGATCGATGTGGGTGGTGGCGGTCATCGGGTCCCCGCCGGTGAGCAGGCAGACAGGGGCCTGCGCAGCCGCCGTCAGGATGGCGTCATCCTGTTCGACGTCCTCCCGGGAGACAACCGCGATGGGCTTCCCGATGGTTTCTTCGAGCATCTCGATGGACACGCCGGGCCGGCTGGTGTAAAACTCTGCAAAAATCCGGTCGCAGCTCCGGGCTACCTCGAGTCCCGCCAGGGTGAGATCCCGGTCGCTCTGCAGCCCGACGCCGACGAAGACCAGTTCTCCCATGGAAACGCATGGAGAACGCCGTATTAAACCTTATCCGCATCTGCGGCGCGGCAAATTATATGTATCCATCGCAGTTCATATCCCGGTGTTGACATGGACCTGATTGTAGACGTCAAGACACGGGAAGAATACTATATGAACCACATCAAGGGGGCTCTGAACATCCCGGTCTGGGACCTCGAGTTCTACCTGGATTTCCTGGAGGACAAGTCCGTCCTGGTGTACTGCGGCCCGCGGGGGAAACGCTCCCAGATGGCGGTGGCGTTTCTCCGGGAACATGGTATCGACGCAGCGGAGATACCGCCCGGGGAGCTGGACGAATACGAGATGGAGGGCAAGCCCATGGTGGTAGCCGTCAACTATCTCTCCGTCAAGCCGGGACACGAGGAGGCCTTCGAGGAACAGGTGGAGGACCTCTGCATGGACACCATGGACAAGGAGGGGTTCATCGGAACCAAGGTCGTCCGGGCCACGGATATCTCCTTCGGCGGCTCCATGCTCCACGGCGACTACCAAGAAATCGAGATAAAACCCGCCAGGTACATCCTGCTGACCTACTGGACAAGCCGGGAGGCCCACGAGCGGTTCCATGAACACGAGGACATCATACAGGGTTTCCGGGAGATGATGCCCCATATCGCGATAACACCTTACGAGGAGTTCGCGGAAATCCTGCACTAACAGCCAGCGTCCCCGCCCGACCAGTAACGCTATATAGAAATCGGCAATAAAATACCGATGAGGTCACCCTGCATCGCGGTTTCTCGACGGGATGCGGAACGCATCCGGCAGCAACTGCTTGAGCAAGGCATGCTGCGCACCGACCTGGAAATAGAATGCGACGACAGATACGTCTACCTGCCCGTTTCCGCCCCGGTGGACATACCATCGGGGGAGATGCAGCGGAGGGATTTCGAGGAACGGATGCAGCCGCCCGGCCTGCAGGACCTGCTCGCCGACATACTGCCCCCGGATATATCGCTGTCCTCTTTCGATGTCATCGGCGACATCGCCATCGTCCGCATCCCCGACGAGGCGCTCCCTCAGCGCGCTGCTATCGGTGACGCCATCCTGGCGACGCATTCCAGCATCAACGTGGTCTGCCGCGACCGCGGCGTCAGGGATGCATACCGGGTCCGGGACGTCGAGGTCATCGCCGGGGAACAGCGCACCGAGACCATCCACGTGGAATACGGCATCGAAATCGCCGTCGACGTCGCCGGGGTATATTTTTCGCCTCGGCTGGCAGCCGAGCGGAAACGCGTCGCCGACCAGATAGCTCCGGGCGACGTGGTCATCGACATGTTCGCCGGTGCCGCCCCGTTTTCCGTGCTCATCGCCCGGCTGGCCCGGCCCTCCAAGGTCTACGCCATCGACATCAACGATATGGCGGTGTCATATGCAAGGCGGAACGTGCAGCGGAACAACGTCGCCGACGTCGTCGAGGTCATATACGGCGACGCAGCTGAGGTGGTCCCCCGCCTTGGGCATGCAGACCATGTCATCATGAACCTGCCGCACAGCGCCGACGAGTTTTATCCCATGGCAGCCCGGGCGGGCCGCCGTATCCATTACTACGACATCGTGGGCCGGGACAGCGTCGACGAACGCTTGGGCTGGCTTGTCAGGACAGCGGCCAGCGAGGGAAAAACAGCCTCGATACAGAGATGGCGGCAGGTGGGCACCTATTCCCCGGTGCAGATAAAGATTGGTGTCGACCTGGCTATCGAGTGAAATAGTGCCCGGCGTGCCCGGCTGCCGCAGCAATCAGGTCGGCGCCGCGCTCCAGGTCGCGGAGGTCGATGACCTCCACGCCCGAGTGCATGTAGCGGGTGGGGACCCCGATGACGCCGCTGGGGATGCCCGCCCGGGTGAGATGGATGGCCGTTGCGTCGGTCGTGCCGCCGGCGGAGACGTCGAGCTGGATGGCGATGTCTTCGTCTCTGGCGGCTTCCTCTATCCAGGATAGCACCGGGGACGGGGTTATCAGCCCGCGGCCGGATGCGTCGGTGACCGTCACCGCGGGGCCCTTGCCGAGCTGGAGCGACGACTCCTTTTTTTCTACGCCCGGGTAGTCGCCGGCCAGCGCTGTTTCGCTGACCAGGGCCACGTCGGGGTCCAGTCCGAAGGCGGAGGTCTTTGCGCCCTTGAGGCCGACCTCTTCCTGGACGGTGCCCACGGCGTAGAGCGTTGCGTCGCCGGTGTAGCGCCGTACCGCCTCTACCATCATGGCCACGCCTGCCCGGTCGTCCAGGGCTTTACCGGTCACCCTGGTTTCCTGGAGGGTGTGGAAGCGCGGATGGAGTGTTATCGGGGTGCCGGGTCTGATGCCGAGCTGCTCGACCGCTTTTTTGCCGTCGGCGCCGACGTCGATGAACATGTCCTTTGCCTTGACGGTTTTTTCTCGTTCCTCTTTTTCCATGAGATGTGGTGGCTTGGAGCCGATGACGCCGTGGACGTCGCCGTTTTTTGTGTGCAGGATGACACTGTTGTTGAGCAGCGTTTGATCAAACCAGCCGCCGAAGGTGACGAAGCGGATGAAGCCGTCGTCGTCGATGTACTTGGCCATCAGCCCGATTTCGTCCATGTGCGCGGCGAGCATCACCGATGGGCTGCCGCCGTTTTTGACGGCGACAAGGTTGCCCATCCGGTCGTATCGTATCTCGTCAACCATGTCTTCCAGAGCGGCATGCGCGATCTCGCGTACCCGATCCTCGTATCCGGAGATGCCGGGGGCGTTGGAGAGCGAGGCGAGCAGTTCTACAAGTTCGTCCATGGAAGGACAATGCCCCACAGCGTATTTAAATGTTTAACCGTTGCCAGGTACGAGCCAGATGACAGCAGAGGAAAACATAACCTTTTTATATATCGTGTCTATACATTTCTCCGGACGGTTTTAGAGGTGTCCCTGTGGAGTATACACGACTAGAAAAAGCACGCATTATCGGCGCACGAGCCCTTCAGATATCGATGGGCGCACCCCTCCTTATCAACCAGCCGGAGGAAGCAAAAACCACGCCCGTGGACCTGGCGTTACAGGAGCTCGAGCAGGATGTAATCCCCATGACGGTGAAGCGCAAGGGAAAAATTATAAAAGGTCCGGTTGTATAGGGGCGATTACATGGCTGAAACCATCGACGAAGTCGAAAACGAAGGCAACGGCATGCTCGTTTCCGAGGAAATGTACATCTCATCCGGCGCTGAGATCGGCACCCAGCAAAAGACAGCTTTTATGAAACCGTTTATCGCCAAGGTCAGAAACGACGGATTGTACCTCATCGACATCGCCGAGACAGACCAGCGCATCCGGCAGGCGGCGCAGATGCTGGCCCAGTATGACCCCGACCACGTGCTCGCGGTGGCCGTCAGGCAGTACGCCCGCAAGCCGATTTCCATGCTGGCAGAGGCCACCGGTATCCAGGCCATGCCCGGCCGCTTCCTGCCCGGCACGCTGACCAACCCGGACTCGGAGAACTACCGGGAGCCGGACATCATCCTGCTGACAGACCCCATCGGCGACCATCAGACGCTCAAGGAGGCGGTGACCGCCGGAATCCCGGTCATCGCGCTCTGCGACACCAACAACATCACCAAATATGTGGACCTGGTCATCCCGGTGAACAACAAGGGCCGGAAGTCGCTGGCGCTGACCTACTGGCTGCTCGCCCGGGAGATGCTCAAGGCCCGGGGCGACATCGAGAGCAACGAGGAGTTCGAGCTGCAGCCCGAGGACATGGAAGCAGAGCTATAGCACACGCTTCCCTCTTTTTAATCTGGAAGGGCCTCGCCCACATCTTTATATATGAAGTCTATATTCACCGTGCTATGGCCCGGATGCATTCCCGCAAAAAAGGCACATCGTCGTCGACGCATCCCGTCGAGCGCACCCATCCCGAATGGTCGCTGAGCCCCGCGGACATCGAAAAACACGTCGTGGAGCTCGCCCGGGAGGGACAGCCGCAGGCACTCATCGGCATCACGCTCCGGGACAGCTACGGCGTCCCCGACATCAAGGCGGCCACCGGCAAAAAGATGAGCCAGATACTGGCCGAACATGACCTCCTCGCAGACATGCCCGAGGACCTCGACAACCTGCTGACCAAGCGAGCCAACCTCAGGGAACATCTCGCTGAAAACTCCCGGGACATCGAAAACCGCCGCAACCTCCAGCTCATCGAGGCAAAAATCAGGCGGCTGCTGAAATACTACAAGCGGGAGGGCATCGTCTCCCCCGACTACCGGCTGTAACCTATTTTTTCCGCTGTTTCTCTATCGCCGCGTCCATCCCCAGCTTTCCCTGGAGCACCTGCCGCGCCAGCGCCTTCGAAATGGTCACGTCCGTGCTCGCGATACGGCTCCGGCGCTGCACGTCCCGTATCTCACCGTCCTTTGGCTCAACGGAAAGCTCACGCTCAACCGGCCTCCCCCTGTTCAATGCGATGGCCGTAGCCGCCTGGATGTCATCGTGGGTGTTGGGCGGCGTCGTCGACGTCTCATCCACAATCTGGATGGGCACGTCCAGGTCGCGGAGCATGTTTATCATCCGGTTCCGAACCAGCCGGGCCCCATGGCCAACCCGGATGGTGATATCCCGCTGGCTCCATTTTTCCACAAACGACCGGATGAGCCTGACCGCCTCCACGGGCGACGCAGCCGTACACCGCCGGAGGGCCCTGCCCTCGTCGAAGATGGCAACACCCGGCGTCGCCCCCGGGTCAACGCCGATGACGATCTCCGCGTCGGCACTCTTCCGGTGCAGGGCTACCAGCGCCCGGTCGATGAGGGCGTCCAGGTCCTGCCCGGGTTGATATGCTATCACCGTGCTGGCTGGCACGGCGTGTTGCTCCCGTTCCGTGGTGACGACCACCTCGACCGCCGGGGGAATCGGCTCGTCGAAGCTGAGGGAGGTAAACGGCACGTTTCTCCGGTGGAGTGCCTGCAGAAGGTCATGGTAGAGGACAAAGTCGGCGGTGAGCACCCCTATCATCGCTTTTTTAACATCACCCGATATTTAAGATTACGGCCGGAAAGAACCGTCAGCGGCGACAGAACCGGCAAAAAGCACAAAAAATATAAACGGAGAGGGCTATATCGCTGCAGGGCAAGGAGGAAAACACCCTTTTTTAGTTGAAACGAGTGTCACGGGAAAACAGGCCAGGATGAGGGCTCCGGCAGGCCGGGTGCCATGCATCTGCAATGCATCAGGCAATTTTTTATATCAGCGCCCGTTATGATGCCAGATGATATCGAAACACCTTGTATCCCTGTTTGTTGTGTGTTTACTGTTGGCAGGAGGCGCGGGCACCATCTCCATGCAGGAGTCCGTCCAGGAAACCCCGCTCGACCAGCAGCACGAAACCGTCACCACGACCGAGACCTACCGGTTTTCACCGCCGACTCTTTCGATGCGAGACGGCCAGGCCGCGGTAACGCTCTCCGAGGCAACCTCCATGTCGGGGCAGCCCGGCGCACCCCGCCTCCCCGTGGCCACCAGGACATTCCTGTTTCCATTTGGCACCCGTATCGACAGCGTGGATGTCACCTACCACGACATTGGCATACAGCAGCTGCATCAGCCCATCGAGGTGGCCGACACGCCGCAGATAACATCCATACATGTCACCGAGCAGACGTCCACCCCGGCCTCCTATGATTCCGGCCAGCCGTTTCCAGCCCGGCCCTACGCGGTCAAATGGGGCGCCGGCCTCGTCGACGGCGAACGTGCCACCATTCTGACGGTCAACATGTACCCGGTGCAGTACCGGCCGGACAACCGTATCGCCGCCGCAGCCCGGGCATCCGTCACCTTCAGCTACACCGTTCCAGCCGCGCCGGTCCTGACAGCCGACGAATACGACCTGCTCGTGCTGGCGCCATCCGGCTACGCGGACGCGCTGCAACCCCTGCTTGACTACAAAAACGACCATGGAACGCCGGCGATGCTGACCACGCTCGACGACATCCCCGAGACGGGCGACGACGTGCAGGAGTCCATCAAGCTCTACATCAAGGAAGCCATCGAAACCTGGGGTATCACGTCCGTCCTGCTGGTCGGCGGCGGCGTCGACGACGGCGTACAGTTTCCCGTCCGCAATGCCTGGATATCCTCGGGCAGCTACGAGGACAACTTCCCCAGCGACCTATACTACGCGGACATCTACGACGCAAACGGCAGCCTGTCCACCTGGGACGCCAACGACAACGGCAAATACGCGGAATACGAAGCCGACATGAGCGCCGTTGACGTCTACCCCGACGTATACCTGGGGCGGCTGCCCGCAACAAGCGCATCGCAGGTGTCCGCCGTGGTCGACAAAATCCTCGACTACGAGGAGCACAACAAGATGCTCAACACCATCGTTCAGATAGGCGGTGACACGTTCCCCGGCGACCGCGAGGGCATCAACGAAGGCGAATACGCCAACGAGCAGGTGATGGAGCGACTGCCCGGCTACGAGGCAACGCAGCTCTGGGCGTCCACGGACACCCTGAAAAAAGGAAAGATCATCACCAACTTCTACCGGGGCGCCGACTATGTCGACTTCTCCGGCCACGGCAGCCCGGTCAGCTGGGCGACCCATCCACCCGATGACGACAGCATATGGCTGCCGAAAAAGACGCTGTACTCTCCCTACTCCGGCTTCCTTTACGTGGACGCCAGCTGGGTGTTCAACGTCAAAAAACTGCCCGTCGTGGTGCTCAACGCCTGCTCCTGCAGCAAGTTCACCGAGACAGCCAACACCCTGGCATGGTCCGTCGTCAAAAAACAGTATGGCGGCGCCATCGCCAGCTACGGGGCATCCGGCATCGGCTACGGCAGCCACGGCAGCAGCGAAACAGACCGGCTGTTCGGCTGGATGGAGGTCAACCTGCTCGAAGGACTGTATGAGGACAAGGTCCTCGGCCTGGTCTGGGGCAACGCCCTGACGGAATACGCGAGCAGCTTCGACCTCGACGGAGCAGACTACAAGACCCTGCTGGAGATGACGCTGTTCGGCGACCCCACCCTGGCCATCGAAGACGGCCCAAACCCCGACAGCCTCTGGCCCTAACCCCACACTTCTTTTCCCTCTCTTTTTTCATCACAAACTTTTAAATAAGCACCCAGATAAGCACACGACATGACCTCGAAAGCCGAGCGGCTCAGGCAGCTCAAAGAAAAGCGCAACGCAGTCATCCTGGCGCACAACTACCAGCGCCCCGAGATACAGGACAACGCCGACTACCTCGGCGACTCCCTGGGCCTCGCGCAGCAGGCATCCGAAACCGATGCAGACGTCATCGTGTTCTGCGGCGTGGACTTCATGGCCGAGAGCGCCAAGATCCTCAACCCCGACAAGACCGTGCTGCTGCCCGACATCGGGGCCCGGTGTCCCATGGCCGCCATGGTCGACCCCGACCGATTGCAGCGTGTCAGGGAAGAAAACGACATGGACGTCGTCTCCTACGTGAACACCACCGCCGAGACCAAGGCGGTCAGCGACATCTGCTGCACCTCGGCCAACGCGGTCAAAGTGGTCGGCAGCATGCCCGACGGCGTCATCTTCGTTCCCGACACCAACCTCGGTCGCTATACCCAGCGGCATTTCGAGGACAAGGACATCATGCTCTGGCCCGGCTTCTGCCCCACCCACCAGGGCATCGAAAAAACAGATGTCATGGAGCTCAAAAAGCAGCATCCCGACGCCCGGGTGCTGGCCCACCCCGAGTGCACGCTCGAAGTGCTCGACATCGCCGACGCCGTCGAATCCACCTCGGGCATGCTCCGCTACGCCCATGAATCACCGGCGAAGGAGTTCATCATCGCCACCGAGCAGGAGCTCGCCTACCGCATGAAACAGGAGATGCCCGACAAAACGTTTTACACGCTCGACGTCGCCATCTGCCCGACCATGAAAAAGATCACGCTGGACAAGACCATCGCCTCCCTCGAAACAATGCAGCCAGAGATAACCCTCGACCCCGAGGTCATGGAGGCCGCGCGCATCCCACTGCAGCGCATGATGGACATGGGGCGATAGCAATGAGCGGTACACCCGATGGTAAACGGGAAGTCCCCGAAATACTGCTCTGAAAGGCATTAATTTTCACAATCTCAGCTACGTCAACGCTTTTAACCGTTCCTCCGTTTCAGCGTCATGCTTGGCACGCTGGTCAACGCCGGGGCCGTGGTGGCCGGGAGCGCCGTCGGACTGCTGATCCATCGGAGGCTGCCGAAGCGGGTGACCGGCATCGTCTTCCAGGCCATCGGGCTGTTCACCCTGGTGCTGGGCGTCCGGATGGCATTGGAGACCGACAGCCTGCTCATCATGATTTTTAGCCTCGTCCTGGGTGCCATCGCCGGCGAGCTACTGGGCCTCGATGCCGGGGTGCGGCGTTTTGGCGACTGGCTCCGCCGTCGCCTGGGCTCCCGGCATGACCGCTTCTCCGAAGGCTTCGTGACCGCATTCCTGCTCTACTGCATGGGCTCGATGACCGTGCTGGGCGCCATCGAGGAGGGCCTGGGTGACTCCCCGGACCTATTGCTGGCCAAGTCGGTGCTGGACGGGTTTTCCTCGATAGCTTTGGCGGCGGGCATGGGCATCGGGGTCATGTTTTCCGCTCTGCCGTTGCTGCTCTACCAGGGCGGGCTGACGCTGGCGGCCGGCGAGCTGCAGCAGGTGCTCTCCGACCCGGTTATCAGCGAGGTCACGGCGGTTGGCGGCGTCGTGTTGCTCGGGCTGGGTGTCAGCATCCTCGACATCAAGGAGATACGGGTGCTCAACCTGCTGCCGTCGCTCCTCGTGGCCGGCATCCTGGCTGCGGTGCTGCTCTGAAGGCCAACGTTTATATGGGTGGTGTATATTGTAGGGTCCGATATTGAGGGATTCCCATGAAATGGCAAGGGAAGTCACGGAAAATGGAGACCGGCGGAAAACGCAAGGTCGCCCGGAAGAAGCGACGCTACGAGCTCGGCAGAGAAAAAACCACCCCGGTCATCGGCGAGGAGCGGCATAAAAAGGTCCGCATCCGGGGGGACAACCAGCGCATCCGGGTGATGGCGTCCAACGTGGCGAACGTTACCGATCCGGAGACCAATGAGACGGAGCGCGCCGGGATAGAGGACGTGCTGGAGAATCCCGCGAATCCGCATTATGTTCGCCGGAACATCCTGACCAAGGGCGCCATCATCAAGACGGACAAGGGAAAGGCCCGGATTACCTCGCGGCCCGGCCAGGATGGATGCATCAACGCCGTTTTGCTGAAGTAACATGCGCGACCGGTATGTGCTCTGGCCGCTCTATTTTGACCGTGGCGTGAGCAGGCAGCAGGGCCGCCGTGTGCCCCGGGATATGGCCGTGAAAAATCCGTCTGTTGACGATGTTGCTGCGGCTGCCCGGAAACTCCAGCTGGACCCGGAGGTGGATGCAGATGCGGCGCATCCGTCGCGGTGGTGGCAGCGGGAGGGACGGGTGCTGGTGGAGCAGCAGGGGAGCAAGACCGGGATTGTGCGTGATGTGGCCGCCGAGCTGAATAAAAAACAATAAAAGTATACTCTTTTTAATTATTATAGATAATACATATATTAAATATTATTTTTACTGAAAATAATCCGTATAATGTTTCATGCTAACAAATAACACTATATGCTCCCACCCCACTATTTTTACATAAAACAATACTAAATTAAATAAATATTGATACTACTTAACATAAATAAGCATTTTTCATAAAATACTCTTTTTGAGGTTGCTGCGTATCACAAAATTGCTGCCCTTTCGCCGCGCCCTCCTATGCTTTTCCCGCTGCACCTCGTTAAACAGCTCACGGGGCACCACCGCCCGATGCTCACCCGGCACCACGATCTCCTTCCACTCCAGCAGCCCACAGTACACTGGATTGGAAAGAATGCGCGAAACCGTCTTTTTATCCCACGAACCCCCTTTTTCGTCGCGATATCCCGTTTTTCCAGCCATTCAACCAGGCCATCCAGAGAATCACCGTCGAGATACCGCCGATACAGCCGCCCAACCACATCCAATTCTACGCCAACCGCCTCCAGCCGTCCATCGTTATACTCATAGCCATACGGCGCCGGCGACCCAAGCAAGCCCTTGCCGCCCTTCGCCTTCTGCCGCATACCAAAGTAGACGCGCTCCCCGATCTGCTCGCTTTCCAGCTGCGCAATCCGCTGGATGATGTCCATCACAAAGCGCCCCATCGCCGTCGAGGTGTCCAGGCTCTCCGTCATCGACACAAACTCTTTGTTGTGCTCCCGGAGCGTCTCCATCATCACCATGAAGTTTTTGCTGTTCCGGTGCACGCGATCCATCTTCATGACCAGCAACGCATCCCAGGCATCTATCTCTTGGATCATCTCCTGATATGCGGGGCGATTGGTGTCCCTTCCGCTATAGCCATTGTCGACGTATTCCCCGGCGACATCCCAGTCCCGCGCATCGCAATAGGAACGAAGTTTTTCCAGCTGGCCGTCCAGAGAAAATCCTTTCAACGCCTGGTCCTCGGTCGAAACACGGGCGTAGAGCGCGACATTTTTCATCGCTATATCCGTCCACCGCCCTTCTTTTATTAAAACATTTCTAAAAACGCAAACCCATCTATTTTTAAATACTGTCTTACAATATAAATTGTATGACAGATGCGGCCGCTGACTGGCTAAACGACCTCTCGCGAACAAAAACGGAGACCACGATAACGGTCTACCGGTCAGCGCTGCACCGCATCCTTGACGACCTGGAATGGACAGCGGCAGATCTGGTGGAAGCAAGCCATACATGGCCTAAGAAGCTTCGAAAACGCCTCAAACGATATTTTACCAAGGATATTGCGCACCTGGCGCCGCTCACAAAAAATCAGCGGCTGTCGGCGTTGCGGTCATTCCTTCGCCATACAAACGAGGATTTCTCCCTGGGAAACATCGAATTTGACAAGTCACATACCCAGATGAGCATATTCGACGCGGAGATACCGGGTAACGAAAAACTGCACGAAATCCTTGAGCATGCAGACAGGAAGACGAGAGCAGCACTCGGATTATATGCATTCTGCGGTCTTCGCCCGAAGATAATCGTGAATCTAAAAATCGAGTCAGTTGTCGACATGGACGTTACCGACGGTATTTCCTTCTCAAACATACCGGCGATGATCATCGTCAGAAAAGATGTTCCCGGCAATAAGGCAAAGGTGGATTTTTTTACATTTTTGATAGAAGAAGGGGCGGAGTATCTGACCGAATATCTCGCGACCAGAGATAGCATATCGCCAGAAGAGTATCTCATAGACTACCCTACGACAAGGTATCCCAAAACATATCTCTATCGGGGAGTAAAAAGGGCATTTGAACAGGCGGATTTCGATGCGCATCCGTACATCCTGCGGAGCTACTTTGATTCAGCTGCGAGCGAGGTGCTGTCCAGAACAAAGCGGGAATTTTACATGGGACATGTGGGAGACCTCGACGTCCGGTATAGAATGCGTAAACGTCACTCACAGCAGAAGATAGAAAATCTGCGCCAAGAATGGACACATAAAATGGAGCCACGATTAGGCACCACATGACGGCAAACATTCGTTATACTTTCGCTTGAATGTCATTTGTGAACGTAAAAGCGGGGTGTTTGCCTGCAAAAACCGCGTTTGAAGCATTTTAGGGGGTATCATTGTGCCAAGATACATGTTGGGATATATCGGTATCCTTTTTATAACGCTCTTTGTTTAATGATATGACAGTCGGTGACATCTATGGGAAAGCGGTGCTCTGAGAAAAATTTTCCCCGGCGGTAAAAAGAAAAGTGAGAAGGCGGTCGGATAACCGATGTGAGCGTTGCAGGATTGACCTGGATAAAGGTGCTGGAGAATTCCACCACATTGTTCCTTTGGCGTATGGTGGAACGAACGATGCCGACAATTGCTGTTTGCTGTGCTCTGATTGTCATCGGGTGGCACCGAATGTAGAAAATGAACGTGATCGGCTGATATTCGATGAGTTCTTTTTGCGATTTGCGTCATTCAAGGAGGCAGCTGAGCATTACAATGCTGATACCCGGTTGGGTGTTTACCTTGGATTTGCCTTAGAGCTAGCAGAAAGACGGGAGGACATGATAGAATCTGAGAGCTCCGGCACGTCGCACAGCTAAAATATGCTACTTTTTAGCACGAAACAGTTTATTTCATGAAAATGAATATCTAGTTTAATAATTTTAGATAATGTTAATACTATATATTGTTTTAATGAAAATAGTATACGGCCTACCTTATTGTAATCGTTTAAAACAATATTAAATAAATATAGTATCAAAATAGAATATAATAAATATACGTTTTATATAAAATAAAAGAAATGGCCGTTATCGTGCTAAAAACATACACGGTGTAGCTGCATATTTTTTAAACGTGGCGGTATTGCGGTATTACAGGATGACTCGGAAAAGCAAGGGTGTGCACGATGTCGTGCTCCGCTCGTTTGAGAAGGCCATCGCCGCGACGTTCATCGGAAACGTCTACACCGCCTTTTTCAGGCAGATGACCGTCAACGAGTTCCAGATGGCCGACATCCGGCCGGGGCACCGCATCCTCCATGTCGGCTGCGGCAGCGTTCCCAACACCCTGCTCATCCTGGCCGAGGCATATGAGGCCTCCTATGTGGGGCTCGACCGGGATCCGACGGCGGTTGCCCGGGCCCGGAGCATGGTCCGGCGGTACGGGCTGGACGCGCAGGTTGCCATCAAGGAGGGTGATGCACTGTCCGTTGACTACGCCGGCTTTGACATCATTGTTTTGTCGCTCGGGGTGGAGCCCCGGGAGGACATCCTGGCTGCCATGCGGAACGGGATGGACAGCAGGGCGAAGGTTGTGGCGCGGAAGCCCTGGGATTTCATGGACCGATTGTATGGGCGGGAGGAGTTCATCCCCCATGGCTTCCGGATAGTTGACACGTTCCACCGCCCGGATTTTATCAAGTCGATGCTGCTGGAGCCAGTGGAACGGCAGGGCTGAAAACGTTTCTGCGCTGCGCCATCGCGTAGCCGGTGATGACCTGTCGGGGGCCCGCCAGTGCCATGTCGAGCGCGGTGTCGCCGGTGTCCACGAACAGCGACGGCGTTTCTGCCAGCTTGTGTGGTGTCGCCGCGATGATGACGTTGTCGACGCCGACGGCTCGGATGACCGCGGGGCTTATCTGCTGGTTGCCCCGGCCGAGGATGCAGCCCTGCCGGCCGATGGGGCTGACCACGATATGTGCCGGGCGGCCATTGAGCGCTGCCAGGATGTCTGCCTCGCTGCCGTCGTACACTGTCAGCTGTCCGTCGGTGATGACGTCGACGCCCAGCCTGCTGCTCTGCATGTCGAGGGCTGCGGCGATGGCCGCGGTGGTGCTCCCGCCACCGAGGACGCATATATCGCGCCGGAGTGCCAGCGAGAGAAAGGAGGCAATCTGCTGCTTGTATTGTGTTTCGTCGACTGAGTGGTACAGCTGTTTCCCCCGCTGGACGAGCGACCGGTGCGGTAATCGTGCGGGCGGTGCCGTAGCGCTGTATGTGCATCCGGCCGTTTCGCATGTCCCGTTCGTTGATGTCCATGATTTCGCGTTCGGTGACCGCCGCCTCGTTGTTGAGAAACCGGTTGATGATGTCTGCCGCCGCATGGGGGGTAAGCGCGAACACGGCCGAGTACATTTTGACGCCGGCGGGTATGCCCAGGATGGGCACCGTTTGGCCGACGGCGCTGTATACGTCGCGGGCGGTGCCGTCGCCGCCGCAGAAAACGATGGCGTCTACGTCTTCGTCAAGGAATCGTCTGCATGCGGCGCGGGTGTCGGCAGCCGTGGTGACATCGGGCGGCGTATATACCACGTGCGCTGGATGGCTGAGGCAGGCGTTGCCCATGTTGCCGGTGCAGGTGACAACGCTACCGTTGGTATCACGCATGGCATGGGTTGCCCGGGCCGGGGCGACGGGTGTGGCACCGCGTCGTTGTGCTTCCCTGGCGACGTGGTCGGTTCCCTTGAGGCCGACGCGGCCGCCCATCCCGGCTATGGGGTTGACGAGGAAGCCGATGGTTTTCATTGCATGGGAAGGGTTTCCATGGCCTGCCGGACGAGCTCGGCCGGGTATTCGTAGTCTATGAGTTTGCCGTCGAGGTAGGCGTCGTAGGCGCCGAGGTCGAAGTGCCCGTGCCCGGAGTTGTTGAAAAAGATGGTTTTTTCTTCCCCGGTTTTTTTGCAGCGCAGTGCTTCGTCGATGGCGGCTTTGACCGCGTGCGTTGCCTCCGGGGCGACCACATGTCCCTCTGTTCGGGCGAACAGCTGCGCGGCCTTGAAAACCTCGTTTTGGTGGAAGGCGGCGGCGTCCATCACGCCGTCCCGGGTCAGCCGGCAGAGGATGGGCGAGTCGCCGTGGTAGCGCAGCCCGCCGGCGTGGATGGGCGGGGGCACGTAGTCGTGGCCGAGCGTGTGCATCCTCATGATGGGGGTGAGCCCGGCCGCATCGCCGTAGTCGTAGGCGTAGAGTCCCTTGGTCAGGGTTGGGCAGGCGGTGGGCTCGCAGGAGGTGATGCGTGTCTCCGGGTGTTCGCCGCGGATCTTGTCTCCTGCGAAGGGGAATGCGGCGCCGGCGAAGTTTGATCCGCCGCCAGTGCAGCCGAGCACCACGTCGGGGTATTCGTCTATTTTTTTGAACTGTTTTTTGGCTTCGAGACCGATGATGCTCTGGTGGAGGCAGACGTGGTTGAGCACGGAGCCGAGCGAGTAATGTGTGTTTTCATGTGTGGCTGCGTCTTCAACTGCTTCGGAGATGGCGATGCCCAGGCTGCCGGAGGTGTCGGGGTCTTTTTCCAGGATTTTTCGGCCTGCCTCGGTGGTGGTGCTGGGGCTGGGAAGGCAGGTTGCCCCCCATACGCGCATGAGGCTTTTTCGGTATGGTTTTTGCTCGTAGCTGACCCGGACCATGTAGACGGTGCACTGGATGTCGAAGAAGGAGGTGGCGAAGGCCAGCGAGGATCCCCATTGCCCGGCCCCGGTCTCGGTGGCCAGCCGCTCGATGCCTTCTTTTTGGTTGTAGTATGCCTGAGCGACCGCCGTGTTGGGCTTGTGTGACCCTGGCGGTGAGACACCCTCCCATTTGTAGTATATTTTTGCCGGGGTTTTGAGGTGTTGTTCGAGGCGCCGGGCCCGGTAGAGCGGTGTGGGCCGCCACAGCCGGTAGATGTCTCTGATGTCGTTGGGTATGTCGATGTATCGTTCGGCTGTCATTTCCTGTCGTATCAGTTCTCTGGGGAAGAGCGGTGTGAGGTCGTCCGGGGTGACCGGTTCTTTGGTGGCGGGGTGCATGACGGGGTCCAGCGGTCCGGGCAGGTCGGCCTGGATGTTGTACCATTGTGTGGGCATTTCGTTTTCGTCGAGCTGTATCTTTGTCGGTTCCATGTCTGCGTAAATGCACCCGGGTATTTATAATTTTGTATAAAAATATACTATAAAGTATATAATTTAGCCTTAAAGGTTATTTTTGCCACAAGATGTTTTATATTGGTTATTTCCATGTACGGGCATGTGGCAGCAGATATACACGTTCTTCCGGCAATACCCCGCGCAGCAGAAGGTGGCCGAACTGCTCCTCAGGTACGGCCTGCGCGTCCAAAAGGATGGACTGTTCTGCGGGCCAATCGAGCTCTCCCACGCAAAGGTCGCCAGGGCAATAGGGGTGGACCGCCGGGCCGTGGCAAGCACCATCGAAACCATCATGGAACACGACGAACTGCAGCCCGTGTTCGCCAACCTGCAGCCCACAAGCCATCTGAAAGAAGTGGCCCCGCACATGGACTGGGGCGTGGTAGAAATCATTCCCGTCGACGCCAGCAAACCGGGCATCCTGGCCTCAGTCGCAGATGCCATCGCCGACGCGGGCATCAGCATACGCCAGGCCATCGTCGACGACTACCAGATAGCCGAGGAACCCCGCCTGTTTATCGTCACGGAAACCCCGCTCTCGGGAGATGTCATCGCGTCGATGCGTTCCTGCAGCGGCGTCAAAGCGGTCATCGCCTACTAACCTGGCGTACCATCGCAACTTTAATAAATTCCGAGGTGCTTCCCATCCCATGCGGGTCACCCACGGGGCCGTCATGGCCTGTATCATCCTTTCATTCGTATTGCTGCCCGCCTTGTCCGGCTGTATCGGCCCGCGGGAGGTTGCCCAGCGGGTGATGGACCGGCTTGAACCCGAAGAAGAATACCGATGGCGGGAAAAGCTGGATGGCCGCGAGGACTTCAACATCATCGACACCATCAACGAAAACGCCGCAAAAGTGGAAACCTATCCGCTGCGCCCGCTCAAAAAAGGTGCATTGTTTTTACATCTCTACGTGAACGTAAACTTTTCCAACGTCATCAACAAGGACTGGGAATGCCTGACCACCGGATACGCGAACATCACCATAACAAAGCCCGACGGCGAAAACGAAACATACGATTACCGCGTGCTGGGGAAGGACAACACATATAATGAGTTCTTCTATTTCCCCACCCCAGCCGTGGGCAACTGGACCCTCACCGTAAAGGTGCGGGGCTCCGGATACTACCGGATGTATGCGGAAGCATACGAACCCGTGTAGCCGGCGTAGCTCAGCGGTAGAGCGTCTGACTCGTAATCAGAAGATCGAGGGTTCAAATCCCTCCGCCGGCTCTTTAAAACCCGTCAGAGCAGCGGGCATGGCTCATTCCGTAAAAATGACATGGCGAACTTGGAGACCGTGATCTCCCGGCTGCAGCGGGAGCAGACCATGTATACCCGCTCGTTGAAAGAGTGATGTATCAATGCGCCGCCACAGCATGGGCATCGCTGCATTTTTTGTACCTCTCCAGAAATAGACCCCAGAGGACTAATTAAGATTTATTGTGTAAATTGCTATCAATGGGCAGGGTGAGAGCATTACATGGCCGTCAGCCGCTTTATGCGCTCCTCCAATGGTGGATGGGTCGCCCAGAGTGAGCCGCGCCGTGACCGCTTGAACGGATTGGCGATGTAGAGCGGTGCAACCGTCCGTGACCCCTTGGGGTCGTCGGGCAGGTCGGCCCGGATCTTTTCGAGGGCGCTCGCCAGGCCGTCCGGGTTGCGGGTGAGCATCGCCCCGTTGGCATCGGCCAGGTACTCCCGGCGCCGGGACATGAACAGGTAGGCGAGACGGCTGAGGAGCGGCGCGAGGACGGCGAATATGATGGCGACGATGATGAGCGGTGCCGCGTGTTTCCCGCGCTGTCGCCCCGCACCGAAGAAGAAGCTCCGGAGCAGAATCTCGGCGATGAGGGCGATGGCGCCGACGACGCCCACGGTGACAGTCGATACGAGGATGTCGCGGTTGGCGATATGGCTCATCTCATGGCTCATGACGCCTTCGAGCTCCTCCCCGTTGAGCTTTTCGAGGGCGCCCGTGGTCACGCAGATAATCGCTTCACCGGGGTGTTTCCCGGTGGCGAAGGCGTTGATGTCGCTTGATTCCTGGACGTATGCTTCGGGAACGGGCAATCCCGCGGCGACGGCCATTTCCTCAACCTTGTAGAGGAACAGTTTCTCCCGCCGGCTGCGGGGATTCGCCGGTCGGGCTTTGGCGGCGCTGAGCACGCTTTTGACGGAAAACGTGTATGACAGTGCCACGTAGAGCAGGGCGACGGGCAGTCCGACGGCGAACGACAGGATGGGGGAGAAGCCGAGGGCGTAGCCGAAGGCGAAGATAATGCTGAAGAACAGGATGAGCATGAAGAGGCAGACAGCCAGCGTCGCCTGCTTGTTTCTCCGTATGTGTTCCTCTGGAAGCATGGTGAGAGGGCTAGAATGAGACCCGCGGTGGCTCCCGCAGATTCTCGGGCACGTCGAGCATGTTCCGCTCGGTTCTGCCCATCAGGCCGGCGAACCACCGGCCCGGCAGCGTCTCGATGGCGTTGTTGTAGTACAGCACCGCATCGTTGTAATGCTGCCGTGCGTACGCCACCTTGTTTTCCGTGTGGCTGAGCTCATCCTGCAGCTGCAGGAAGTTCTGGTTGGCCTTCAGGTCGGGGTACTGCTCCGCTACGGCAAAGAGGCTCTTCAGGGCCTGCTGCAGCTGGCTGTCGGCCTCGATGTTTGCCTGGCGGGTGCCGGCCTGCATCAATGAAGCGCGGGCCTGCGTGACCGCCTCCAGCACCTCCCGTTCGTGTTCCATGTAGCCCTTGACCGTCTCCACAAGATTGGGGATGATCTCGGCGCGGCGGCGAAGCTGCACGTCGATCTGCGCCCAGGCGTTGTCGATGCGGTTTTCCGCCCGAATTATCTTGTTGTAATAGTAGGCGGGTATGAGCACGACGAGCAGCACGACGACGATGGCAAGGAGGATAAGCCAGATCATGATATCGCTATACAGAGATACGCCAGCAGATATATAAACGATGTGTCCCTGTCAGGGGCCTGGTTCAGCTGATGGCCGCCAGCTCCACCTGGATGTCTGAGAGCTGCAGCATGCCGCCGGCCAGCGTGGACACCACGTCGCCGTCCACGATGGTTTTAACGATTCGTTCGACGCCGACGTCATCTTCCAGCGGATGGGCACAACGGGCTCCCTGGCCGTCTCCCTGGCCATGGGTCTCATTCTGGCAACGGTGGCGGTACAGTTCATCATCAACGGGGCCCATGACGTCGCGGTTGAATGGACTGAGGAGCTTCAGGGTCTCCTCTAAATGATTCCTTCGTAGAACAGGATGAAAGCGACCAGAACGGCGAGCACCGTCAGCCAGATGAGCAGCGCCGTCATCGTCGTCCGCCGAGCCTTCTTTTGCTCCCACCAGCTCCGCGGGTTGATGCCCTGCGCCAGAAACGTGGTCACCCCGGCGAGGTTGATGCAGACCACGTTGACGCCGAACAGCAGCAGGGCACCGACGGCATCCGCCCACAGCCGGGAGCCGAGCAGCAATCCCCCGGCCACAATAGGCGGCAGCAGCGCCACGGCCACCATGACGCCCACCAGGGCCTGGGCGACGCCCTTGGTCACCGACAGCGAGCCCGCCACCCCGGCGGAAAAAGCCAGCAGCACGTACATAAGATTGATGTTCACCCGGGACGCTATCTCCGCCGCCGTAGGGTCGATGGAAAGCCCCGGAATCATGGAGGCCAGCAGGCCGAACAATACGCCGACGGCGAGTGCCAGCAGGTAGCCGGACACGCCGGAGAACAACGACTCCCGGGCCAGCTTTGAATCGGCGAGCGTGGTCGCCAGAGCCAGCGCCATGTTGGGGCTGAGCAATGGCGCGATGACCATCGAGCCAATGATGACCGCCACGTTGTCATACAGCAATCCGATGGCCGCCACGATGCTGGCCAGCATCACCAAGACAACGTACACGGGTGAGATACGGGCTGCTTCGGCCGTGCTCTGGTATATCTCCTCGACGCTGATACGTGTCCTCTCCGCCTTTTCCTCCGCCGTCTCCTCCCCTTTTTCCTCCTTTTCTTCAAGATTGGGGCGGGGCAGCGTGGCCTCAACCTTCAGGATGACCACGCGGAAATGGTCGTAACGAGAATAGGCATCCTCGAGAATCTCGAGGGCGCTCTCCGCCTCGGTGTCGGGCAGAATGATGCGAGCGAACCATTCCTCTCCATCTATCTTCTCCTTGCGGACGTCGATGACAGTGAGGTCGTCGAGCAGCTCCTCTATCTTGGTGTCGGGATCGTAGGGATAGCATACCTGCAGCAAGCGAAGGCCCATCGTACCGCTATATCTGACGTTTCTTAATGTAGTTTGCCATTTTAATCGGCTTACGCCGACATCACAGCATGTTTTTGCCCCGCTCAGCCCAGGGGAAACTGGTGATGTCCAGCGACTCGGTTGCCAGCTGGATGACATCAGACTGCTGGATGTGTTCAAGGATACGGCGAGTGATTCGGGTGCGGACGCCGCGTCGCCCGCGGGCATCGGCCACGTACCGGATGTGGAAGGTGATCCAGTTGTCCGTCAGCGTGAGAAAAACAGCTGGCTCCACGGAGCGCCTGAAAAGATAGTACCGCTCGCCCAGCTCCTTCATTTCCCGTTCTGCCTGTTCCGCCGCGGCCGTGGTTTCCTCCCGGACGATGTCCGTGAACACCGTGACGGCTTGTTTCCAGTCGCTGTCGTAGGAGACGGGCAGCACCAGCTCGTCCCAGAGGAAGTTGTTGTTCTTGGTATAGTTGTTGACCGTCCGGGAGAGCACGTAGCCGTTGGGCACCATGTCGATGCGTCCCGTCTCCTGCTCCCCGGTCAGCCAGCCGCCGGTCTCCATCAGCGAGGTGTACAGGATACCGATGTCGATGACGTCCCCGGTCGTGTCCGCTATCTCTACCCGGTCTCCCACGCGGTACATGCCCGTGAGGAAGATGACGATGCCGCCCACGAAGTTTTTGAAGAAGTCCTGCAGCGCCACTGCGATGCCGGCGGCGATGAGACCATATGAGACCAGCAGGGTCTCCGTCTGCGTTACCCATATCCGGATGGCCGCCACGAGGAACACCACCACGAAGAGAAGGGAGACGGCTTTGCGGAACGAGTACCGGGTCTTGGCGTCCGTTATCCGGGTTATGACGGCCTCCTCGAGCAATATCCGGAGCACGCAGTATAGCACGGTGAGCACCAGCAGCGTGTAAAACCCTTGCTCCAGGTACGGCCAGTCATAGCGAAGGGCGGCGAACCAGAGCAGCACGGTTGCCGCTGTCAGCGATGCAAGCACGCCCAGTTTTTTTAGCATGTCACCCATCGTTCACAATGATATATCGTGGCATCATATAAAAAGAGAGGGAAAAGGCGGGGTTAACCGTGTCTGCCTTTGGAGCCGATGAGTGCGGCGGCGCTGAGTATCGCTGCGGAGAGCACCATGAGGCCTCCGCTTCCCGTAACGTCGATGTTGAGCAGGTCTGCAGCGGTGTCGACGATCCACAGGTCGATGGTGAAGAAGATCAGCCCCATGATGACCAGTATCACCACGGAGATGACCAGCATCAGTATCCCGCGTGCCATGTCGGATACGTCATCTAGTCCCATCCGTTTTTCACCTCCTACCCCTAGATTACGTTATCATATTTATATTTTTATAAATATTTTAAGTACTGATGAGTAAGAATATGCCAAAAGGAGGACGCAGCAGCCCGAGGCAGGTCACCTCTTTTCCAGAGACCGCAGTACCGCCACTGCAACCAGCACCAATGACGCCATTACAGCCAGGGCTATCCCCCGGGCCAGACCCGCAACCAGATCTGTATCTGGAACAAAGTGGAGCGCCCCTGCATCGGCGTGTACCAAGAGCGTGGACGCGGTCACCAGGGCCAGAATGGGAGGTATTGCATATTTTGTTGCCGGATATACCATGGAAAGCCATCGTTTTGAGGCGATCTCGGAGGCGAACACTTCTTTTTCTAGAAACCAGGTGAAGATAGCCGTGGTCACCAATGCGGTCAAGGGGAGCCCCAGGGTTCCCACGGTCTCATCCATCAAGTCAAGGACTCGTGTCCCGGCAACCCGCAGGCTGAGGGAACTATAGCTCAGGGCAGAAGGCAGCCCCATAAGCAGGAGAGCAAGAGTCAGGAGCAGGCTGCTCTTTTTTCTGGACATTTTTGCCGTCCTCATAACGGCGGCCACGTTCACCTCCAGCATGGCGATGGAGGAGGTCAGGGCGGCAAAAAAGAGCACCAAGAAAAATGCGAAGGCAACAAGCTGGCCGGACGGCATGAGTTCAAAGGCAGCGGGAAGCGTGGAGAAGACCAATTCGGCGCCCATGGTGGGTGTCATCCCATGTGTGAAAACGATGGGGAATATTATCAGCCCGCTCAGCATGGCCACCATTAGGTCCGCACTGGCAATGAGAAGGGAGGAACGAGGTATGTTGGTCTCTCTGTCAAGATAGCTGCCGTAGGTAATCAGAACGCCAAAACCAACGGAAAGAGAGAAAAAAGCCTGGCCAAAGGCGGCGCTCCATATCATGGGATCGCCGAGGACGGTAAAGTCCGGGGTGAGAAAGAAATCCATTCCCTCGCCAAAGCCTGACAGCGTGGCAGCGTAAAGAGCCAAAAGTATCAGAATCAGCAACGAGAAGGGTATGAGAATTTTGGATATCTTCTCAATGCCTTTCCGGACTCCCAGTGAGACCACGCCCCCGGTCACCACGGCGGAAACAATAAAGTAGGCAACCGGCTGATATGAAGAAGAAAAACCTGAAAAGGTGACACCTGGATTCAAAAGAAAAGAAACAAGATAAAAAAGCGTCCAGCCTGTAATCACGAGATAGTAGCTTAAAATCAGCAGTACCACTATGCAGATGAACCAGCCAAAAATTTGGAAGCCGGATCCTACCTTGCGAAACGCAGATACCACGTTTTCCTTCAGGTGACGTCCCACAGACAATTCCAGAATCATCAGCGGGAGTGCAAACGTGAATACGGCGAAAAAGAAGGGGATGAGGTAGGCTCCGCCGCCGTTTTGGCCTACCACGGATGAAAACCGCCAGATGTTTCCGATTCCCACGGCGGATCCAATGGCGGCGAGTAAAAAACCGAGTTTGGATGACCATTTCTCCACGGTGTCTCTCCTCTCTCTGCTAATCGGAGAGAGATTTATAAATATTCATACGGCAATGTATACCGCCTGCGGTTACGGCGTCCCCAAAATCGCTATTCTTCCGGATGGCCGATGTCCTCTTTGGTGAACAGATATGTCTCGAGCTCCTCGTCGAACGGCTCGTCATGGCGGCGTATCCATTCGATGAGCATGGCCGCGTGCTCCTTTTCCTCGTCCCGATTGTGGGCAAGGATGTCCCTCAGCGATGCGTCCTCCGTCGCATCAATCCGCTCCTGGTACCAGTTCACCGCCTCGATTTCCTCTATCAGGGACTGCCGGGCTCGCTCAAGGTCAAGGGTCTGCTCGGATAGCTTTTCTCTCGCTTCATGCTGAGACATGGCTGTGAAACACGTGACGGCTTAAAAATATGCCGATGGCGGGCGCTGCGGCGTCACATCCAGGACTCCGGCATAACGTCAAGAAATAAATAGCGGCATCGCCATTACTACTGGAAACACATGCCGGAGCAACGCGAGCAGTGGGGGAGCCGGCTGGGCTTCATCCTCGCCACCGTCGGCTCTGCCATCGGAGTATCGAACGTCTGGCGGTTTTCCTATCTTGCCTACAAGAACGGCGGCGGCGCCTTTTTGTTTCCCTACCTGATTGCCCTGTGCGTGGTCGGCATCCCGTTGCTCGTTGTCGAGCAGTCGCTGGGGCACGAGAAGCGGGGTTCGGCTCCGGCGGTGTTCCGGGAGATAAAAGAGAAGCTGGAGGTTCTCGGCTGGTGGCCAGTGGTGATACTCGTCTTCGGCCTCAACCTCTACTACGCGGTGATACTCAGCGACTGCGTGAACTACTTCGGGCTCTCCTTCACGCTGGGATGGGGCAGCGACCCCAACGCGTTTTTCTACAACGACTTCCTGCAGTCAACCGGCGACCCCTGGGCCATCGGGACGCCCGTCGCGGCCATCGTGGTCGGGCTGGCCATCATCTGGTTCGTCAACTGGGCGATCATAAAAAAAGGACTGCGGGACGGCGTCGAACGCATCTGCAAGATACTCATTCCGCTGCTCATGATACTGGCGGCGGTGCTCGTGCTGCGGGGTGTCACGCTGCCCGGCGCCTGGGATGGCATCCGGTGGTATCTGACACCCGATTTCTCGTCGCTGCTCGACGCTTCGGTCTGGATAGACGCGTTCTCCCAGGTGTTTTTTTCGCTCAGCCTCGGCATGGGTGTCATCATCGCGTATTCAAAGTATCTTCCCCGGAAATCCAATCTGCTCGGCAACGCCCTCGTCGTCGGGTTCGCCGACACGTTTTTCTCGGTGTTCATCGGCCTGGCGGTGTTCGGCATCCTGGGCAACATGATGTATACCACCGGTCTTCCCATGGAGCAGGTCGTGGAGGGAGGCATCGGCCTGGCCTTCGTGGTGTTCCCCCGGGCGTTCAACGCGCTGCCGTTCATTCCGCAGCTGGTCGCAGCGCTGTTTTTTCTGACGCTGATAGCCGCCGGGCTGTCGTCGCTTATCTCGATGATCGTCGCGTTTTTATCCGGCGTCGTCGACAAGTTCGACGTCGACCAGAAGCGATGGATAACGCTGCTCTGTGTCATCGGCTTCGCCGGTGGCCTTATCTTTACCACCCGGAGCGGCATCATATGGCTGGACATCGTGGATCATTTTCTGCTGGGCTACGGCCTCGTGCTGATGGGGTTGATAGAGATCCTTGTCATCGGATGGATATATGGCGCCGGCCGGGTCTCCCGCCATATCAGCGAGACGTCATCGGTCAGGCTGGGCTCCGGTTTTGAAACACTGATACGGTTTGTGACGCCCGGTGCCCTCGGGGTGGTGCTGCTGTTTTCCCTGTACTCGGAGGTGGTCACACCCTACGGCGGCTATGCCCGCTCGGCGGTCCTGGTCATCGGCGTCGGATGGCTGCTTGCCACTCTGGGGATAGCCATCGGGCTGTCCCGGATGACGTGGACTGCTCCGAAGGAGACGTAGACCCGGTCAGGTCTACAGCCATTCCTTCCGGTGGAAATAAATGAGCATGGCCACGGCGATGGCCGTCATGGCCAGCCAGACCAACGGGTAGCTCCACCTCCAGTCCAGCTCGGGCATGTGGGCAAAGTTCATGCCGTATATGCCGGCGATGAACGTCAGGGGGATAAAAATGGTGGCGATGATGGTGAGCACCTTCATGACCTCGTTCATCCGGTTGCTCACGCTTGAGAGATAGATGTCCAGCATCCCGGACACCATGTCCCGGAACGTCTCGACGGTGTCGATGACCTGGATGGTATGGTCGTAGACGTCCCGGAGGTAGATGCCGGTTTTTTGGTCGATGAGATCCGTCTCCGCTCGCTCCAGCCCGCCGATGACCTCCCGGAGCGGCCAGACCGATTTCCGCAGATATATCAACTCCCGTTTGAGGCGGTGGATGAGCTGCAGCGTCTCCGGCGACGGGTCGGCGATGAGCTCCTCCTCGATGTCCTCCACCGCCTCGCCTATCTTCTCGAGCGTCAGAAAATAGTTGTCGACCACGGCGTCGACGAGGGCGTAGGCCAGATAGTCGGCGCCCATCCTTCGGATGCGTCCCTTAGCGTTTCGTATCCGCTGCCGGATGGGCTCAAAGACGTCTCCTTCTTCCTCCTGAAACGAAATAACCCCGGTGGGGCCCAGCAGCAGGCTGACCTGCTCCGTTTTCAGGTGGCCTTCGCGGGTGTCAGGGTAAACCATCTTGAATATGATGAAAAGGTAGTCGTCGAAGTCCTCCATCTTTGGCCGCTGCCCGGCGTGGAGGATGTCCTCGAGCGCCAGGGGATGGATGTCGAAATGGCGGCCGATTTTTTCTATAATATCGACCTCGTGGAGCCCGTCGACGTTTACCCAAGTGATGGTCGGCGTGTCCTTGAAGGGAAAGCACTCCTCAACCCGCTGTATCTCCCGTTCCTCGACATGGGATACATCGTAGTCCATCAGCGTAATCTTGACAGGACCGGCTGGCTTTTCACCTCTATAGACCAGAGAGCCCGGGGGAAGCCCTATGCCGCTGGACCGGACGGCATCCATGTCTGCCATTCAGGAATACAATCAGGCGCTGTAGTTAAATGTTCTGTTTTTCCGCAACGGCTAATATAAAATAAATGGACATGTTTATATATGGATTCTCTTATGTAAAACCGTCTCCACAAGGGGACGGGATGGGAACACGTGAACCATGTTATCCAGGTAATGGGTACACTCGCCGACGACATATTCGCCCCGTTCGATTTCCCAAAACAGCAGGCCACGAACCTGATGGAGCTTTTCTCCGCATTGCTCGTCGTAGGCATCATCCTGCTCATCGTTTACTACGTCATCAAAAAAATATCGCTGCGGCGGGCCAAGACCAACCAGCAGGTCTCCAACGTGAAAATGTTCCTCCGCATCGTGAAATACACCTTCATCTTCCTTCTCATCCTCATCTTCATCATCATCCAGTACGGCTCGCTGAGCGAGCTCGGGCTGGTCGCCGGCCTGCTCACCGTCGCGCTGGGCTTCGCCCTCCGGCAGCCGCTGACCAGCATGGTGGCCTGGGCGGTCATCGTGGTCCGCCGCCCCTTTTTCATCGGCGACCGCATCAGCATCGGCGAGGTAAAGGGCGACATCACTGACCTCTCGCTGACATCGATGTTCATAAAAGAGGTCGGCGGCACCATCGACGGCGAGGAACGCTCCGAACGCATCGTCGTCGTCCCCAACCTGCGGCTGTTTGAAACCGAGATTGTCAACTACACGGCACAGCATCAGTACATCCTGGACGAGGTCACCGTGGCCGTCACCTACGAGAGCGACCTCGGCAATGCGGAGCGCATCGTGACCAGCGCGGTCGACAAGGTAATGGGACCGTGGCGCGAGTATCTCCCCGACCGTATCTCCAAGGAGCCGCACACCCGCCTCAGGTTCAGGGCCTCAGGCATCGACGTCATCGTCCGGTATTATGTGCCGGCGCGGAAGCGCAACGAGTTTTCGACCGATATCACCCGTGAAGTGTTCAACAAGATAAAGAGGTCGAAGACGGTGGAGATAGCGTATCCGCATACCGAGGTCGTGTTCAGGAGAAAAGAAGCCGAAGCGTGATCTCCGGTGGTTGTCGGGGCAGAAAATAACGATGCGAAAGCGGTAGCTCAGGCCCGTGCGCGCACAGGTTTTCAAGCCTGCTCACGGGAGCTGCGGCGCTCTCAGCAGTGGCTCATGTCGTAATGCCAGGTGTTGCCGGAAGATGTCGCAGCAGGTTGGATTGCATTCTCTGCTGCAGGTGGCAAATTCACCTGTGACGGGACACCGTTTCATTCCTTTTTCCCCTCTGACGCAGCGGTGTACTGCCTCCGCACCTATATGGCCACAACGTTTAAAAAAGTTTGTACCCCCGGGGACGCGCTGGATTTAAATAGGACTTTTCTCATTCGTGTCGAGACCATGAAAATTGCTGATTTGCAGCCCAATAACACGGTTGACGAAATCGTGCTGACCATTATAGAAAAAAAGGAGCCGAGAGAGGTGCAGAAACGCTTCGGCGGGACGGCGCGGCTGGCGGAGCTGGTCGGCAAGGACGAAGACGGCGACACCGTGCAGGTGACGCTGTGGAACGACGAGATCGGTGACATCCATGAGGACGACGTGATAAAAATCGTCGATGGATGGGCCAAGGAATGGGACAACGAGCTGCAGGTGTCAACCGGCAGGAACGGCAGAATTGAAAAAGTAGAGTAGCTATACGCCCTTCTCTATATCTTCGAGGATTCCACACGACATAAGGAATTTGCAGAGCCGGCAAATTTCTTCGTTGACGGGCTTTCCCTCCAGGATACGTATGGCCGACATCTCGAACTCCTCCTTGCCCAGGCCCTCCAGGTCTATTTTTCCTCGTTTTCTGGAGACGTACTGCGATATGGCCGCGTCGGTGAGGCCCAGCAGCTCCGCGGTTTTTTTCTGCGTGATGCCGTGTTCTTTGACGAGCTTGGTTGCCAGCTCCCGGCGGATGACCGGAAGAACGTACCAGGTGATGACTTCACAGGGAACCTTCCCTTTCATGGGTTCTCAAATAGCCGCGCCATATTTAGTATTATCCACCTCCCTCCTGGCCATGCCAAAATTTTTTATGTGAGAGGGCGTATACTTCCCCATGGACGACATCAGTTCCCTGCCAGCCAAGGAACTAAAGGAGGAACTGGGGAAGGCAGAACAAAAATATCAGGAGCTGCGCGCCCGCCGCGACGAGCTGAACAAGAAAGCCAACGCGCTGCGCGAGGAGCGAGATCTGCTCAACGACGAGAAAGGAAAGCTCATCGAGGAGATGAACAAGGCCAGGGAGATGCGGGATGACCTCGTCAAGGAGATGCGGGAGCACAAGAGGAAGCGGAACGAGTACCAGGAGCAGGGAAAGCAGCTCATCGAGGCAAAACGAAAGCACCGGCAGCAGAAGGACGACAACATTTTTTTCAGCGTGCAGCAGCTCCGCCTCGACATACGGGAGCTCAAACAGCGGCAGGAAACCGTGCCCATGAGCCCAAAGGAGGAGGAGCGGATCATCAAGCAGATCAAGGAGAAAGAGAAGGAGTACAAGAGGCTGCAGAAGGAGATGGAAAAACAGGAAAAACTGGAGGTAGACCTTTCCGACCTGGATGCCGCTATCGACGAGCTTTTCAAAAAAGCGGATGAGGAGCACGAAATGGTGGTCACCTATCACAAGAAAAACCAGGAATATCATGAGAAATATGTCAAGCTGGTAAAAGAGATCTCGCAGCTGAACAGCGAGTCGGATGTAAAACACAAGAAATACATCGAAACCCGGCAGAAAGCCGACGAGATGCACCAGAAGGCGATGCAGATGCGCGGAAAGGTCATCGGCATCAAAAAAGAGCGGCGGAGCCGGTACAAGCAAAAGAAGGACGCCATCAGCGAGCAAAACCTCAAGGCCAGGCAGCTGCTGGAAAGACAGGATGAAGCCATCGACGACGAGATAAAAAAACTCAAGGAACAGGGAAAAATTTCGCTGGGAGTGTAGCGTCCCATGCCGGCTATCGTCATCGTTGGGCTCCAGTGGGGCGACGAGGGGAAAGGCAAAATCACCGATTTTTACGGCGAGCGGGCAGACTGCGTCGCCCGCTTCCAGGGGGGCAACAACGCCGGGCATACGGTCATCGTTGGCGACGAGACATACAAGTTTCATCTGATGCCGTCCGGGGTCATCCAGGAGAAACCGGTGGTCATCGGCAACGGCGTCGTGGTCGACCCGTCGGTGCTGCTCAGCGAAATCGAGATGCTCAACAATGCGGGCATCGAACCCGACCTCCATATCTCGGACCGGGCGCATGTCATCATGCCCTACCATCGGCTGCTCGACGGGGCCGAGGAGGCCCAGCTCGGCGGCAAAAAAATCGGCACGACGGGCAGAGGCATCGGGCCATGCTACGCGGACAAGATATCCCGCTTCGGCGTCCGCATGGGCGACATCGTCGACCGGGACACGCTGCAGCGGAGGCTGGAACGCGTTCTGCCTGTCAAGCAGGCCGTGATGGACGCCCTGGCCATCGAGGAAAAAATGGATATGGACGTGCTGCTCGGCGAATATGGCGGCTACGGCCAGCGGCTCGCCCGATATGTGGAGGATACCACCGGCCTCCTCAACCACATGCTCATGGAGCAGAAAACGGTGCTATACGAGGGGGCGCAGGGCTGCATGCTGGACATCGACTTCGGCACCTACCCCTACACGACGTCGTCGCATCCCGTCGCCGGCGGTGCATGTACCGGCAGCGGCGTCGGCCCCCGGCGCATCGACCGGGTCATCGGCATCCTGAAGGCCTACACCACCCGGGTCGGCGAGGGGCCGCTTCCCACCGAGCTGCACGACACGGTCGGCGACCACCTGGTGGAGCAGGGCCACGAGTACGGCACCACGACGGGGCGGCGGCGGCGGTGCGGCTGGCTTGATTTGGTTGCTGCACGATATGCATGCCGGGTCAACGGCGTCGACGAGATAGCGCTCACCAAGCTCGACGTGCTGGACGGCCTCGATGAGGTCCGGCTCTGCACAGCATATGCCTGCAACGGCGAAACCGTGACCGATTTTCCGGCGTCGCTCGACGTGCTGGCCAGATGCACGCCCGTCTACACCGACATGGCAGGCTGGGATGGCACCGCCGGCGTGACCCGGCCCGGTAGGCTGCCGTCCGAGGCGCAGGCCTACATCGAAAAGATTTCGTCGTTCCTTGACGTGCCGGTGGGCATGGTGTCCACGGGGCCGGCGCGACATGAGACCATCATGATATCATGATGATATAGCCCGCGGAGACGGCTGCATGGCTTTACTTGCGCAGGCGGCGTTCGAACGCCCGGAGGTCCGATACAACGTGGTCGTCCATGTCGCCGGCGGCGCCGGTGCCGTCCCGGTCGAGAAAATAGGTGGAGATGCCGACCTCCCGCGGGGCCAGGTAGTCAAACACGTAGCTGTCCCCCACGTGGACGATGTCCCCCGGCGCCACGTCGAGACGGCTGCAGATCTCGCGGTAGACATCGGGATGCTTTTTTGTCCGGCCGAAGTCGGACACCGCCGAAAAAATATGGGCGAAGCAGTCGTCGAAGCCGAGCGCCGCGGTTTCGACGTCGATGAACTCCCGGGCCGCATTTGACGTGACTATAAGGATGTGGCTGTCGTACAGCCGCCGGATGACACCGGATGCCTCGGGATAGGGCCGGAGGAGGCCAACGTGGCGCCGGAGCAGCTCCCGCCAGCCGACGTCGAGGTCGAGCACGTCGATCCAGTAGGAGATGTCGTACCATTCGAGTGCCTCCTGCCCCACCGCCTCGTATTCCCCGACGATGTACTGCTTTGCCTCGGTGAGCGGCACCTGGTGCTGCTCGGCGTAGATGCGGGGGATGGCCTCCAGCCAGACGTGGTTGACATATCCGGTGTCCACCAGGGTCCCGTCGAGGTCGAAGGAGACGATAGCAGGCATGTTATCTATCCGCGAGATAGAGACGTCCGTTCCACCGTACGACGTCCACCGTCTCACCGACGGCCATGGACTCCGTAACGGCGAGCACCACCGTTTCATATGTCTCCGGGTCGAGCACCTGTATCTCTGTTTCCTGCCGCGACAGCACGACGGCCTCCCGGGGGTCCAGGTTGACGACCGCTGCAGCCTCCATGTCCTCGTCGTAGACGGGGCGCCGCATGCCGCTGCGCAGGTCGAGCAACCCCACACGCTTTCCGGTGTCCGTCACCCGGTACAGCGTGTCGTCGAGCGCCACGTAGCTGCCCCGGCGGTAGGCCGGGATGCGGACGAGGATGGTATCCCGGTAGACATCCTGGCCGTCCTTCCGGCCGATGAGCGACGACGAGACGTCCATGGTGGCGTTGAACGCCTGCTTCACATGCTTTGCAGCCATCTGGGCGCTCCCCCGGTCGCCGATGTAGTAGTCGACGCCCGTGGGATGTTCAACGCGGCGTGACACGTAGTTGTCCCGTTTCTCTATGACCTGGCGGGCGACGATGTCGTCGGCTCTGTCCCGCTCCTCAGGGGAGATGTCGCCGCCGTTTTTTCTGACCTGCAGGACGGCTTCGAAGTAGCCGCCCTTGAGCCGGGAGCACCGCTGGCACATCTCCTTGTGCATCCGGATGTCGACGCCCATGGTCTCGGTTACCTGCTCTCCCTTGAAGGTGCCCTGGCAGGTCACCGTGGTGCCGTCGCGGTGGACGCTGACGCCGTGCACGGGCGCCGTTCTGGCCTGCGCTTCGAGGTGTTCCTGGAGCAGCCGGTCGGGTGTCTCCGGCTGCCACCCGTCGTCTACCCGGCATCTGTCGCATACCGGGCAAATGGTGACGTCCACGATGGCGGGGATGTCGAACAATTGGTGCGTGACGACATAGCATCGGCTGCACAGGCCGTCGATGGTGTCGTCAACGTTTTTTCCGCATTTCACGCAAAACATGGTTAGAGCATGAGGACAAACTGTGCGTGCGGAACAGACCCGATGTTTAAAACCTTTGCGCCGTCTATGAGCCCGAGCCGTTTGCCGATGTCCACGCATCGTTCGCCGACCAGGTTCGCGGTGGTCGCCGTCCGTAAATGTTTTTCGAGGAGCGCCGTGTCGCCGCGGACGCCGTCGTAAAACGCTGCTGAGACCTCGAATGAGATGTCGCCGTCTTCAAGCGTCTCCCCGAGGAGCTCGCAGTCGCAGGCAGCCACCAGTGTATGGTGCCCCTGGGTATAGATTTTGAGGCAGATGTTATTCGTTGGTAAGCCGGTATTTTCCTCGTCGCGGTTCATAGATGATTCCCTGCCGGCTCATCTTGGCCAGCACGTCCTTGACCGTTTTCTCCGTCATGCCTTCCTCCTCGGCCCGCCGGATGACGTCGTCCATCGAGGCGTAGTCGTCCCTGCCGGCGATGTCCCGGATGATCCCCGTCAGCGTGCGCATCCGGTCCTGCTGGCTGTGGGACACACCCGTCTGGATGATGTCGATGTCAAGCTCGCCGGTCTCCTGGTCCATGCTCACCTTTTCCAGGTAATGGTCAACGATGTCAGTGGCACGCTGCGCGTCATCCACCGTCACCGTGTCGGACAGCCGGATGCGCGCCGATGCCTCGGCGATGCGGACAAAAGCCTCCAGCTGACGGGGGGTAAACGGCACCGATTCCCGGGAGCGAGCGCGGATGTCCACATAATAGTTTTTGAGTTTCTCCATCGCCTCGTCGGTCAGCACCGGGAACACGGTGCGCTTCGCGTAGGCGATATATTTGCGCAGCAGCACCGGGTTGATGACCGGCTCTATCTGCTTGTCCGTTATCTCCACGGTTTCTCCGCGCTGATGCTGCTGCTCCATGCGCTCCCCGGCCGAGTGGACCTGGAGAATGTAGCTGGCCAGCTCGGTGTCCCGCCCCCGGTTGGGGACGTCGGTGATGGGAAAGATGAGGTCGAAACGGGAGAGCAGCGCCGGCGGCATGTTTATCTGCTCGGAGATAGACGCGTATTCGTCGAAGCGCCCGAACTTGGGGTTGGCGGCGCCGAGCAGCGAACACCGCGACTTCAGGGTGGCGTTGATGCCCGCCTTGGCCACCGATATCTCCTGCTGCTCCATGGCCTGATGCATCGCCGCCCGGTCCTTGCCCTCCATCTTGTCCAGCTCGTCGACGCAGGCGATGCCCATGTCGGCCAGGACGAGCGCGCCTGCTTCGAGCGTCCAGCGTCCTTCGCCGAACTCGTCGGAGCGCACCGCCGAGGCGGTCAACCCGGCTGCACTGCTCGACTTGCCCGAGGTGTACACGCTCCTGGGCGCCAGCAGCGACATGTAGCGGAGCAGCTGGCTTTTCGCGGTTCCCGGGTCGCCGACCAGCAGGATGTGCATGTCCCCCCGGATGCGGGTGCCGTCGGGCATCTGCTTGGCCACGCCGCCGAACAATTGGAGGGCCAGCGCGTCTTTTTCCTCTTCGAGACCGTAGATGGTGGGGGCGATGGACTCCCGTATCTTGTTGTAGATGAGCGGGTCGGTGCTCATGTCGAGTATCTCCCGTTCCTCCTCGTCGCTTATCTTGACCTCTTCGAACGCCTGCTCTTTTTGCTCGATGGCGTTGGCGTCCATGACCTTGTTGAACTCGGTGAGCTTCATACGGCCGCGGCGGCGCTGCTGGCCGTGGAGGATGCCGTTGACGGTGATGCGGTCGCCGGGCACGATGTCGCCGACGATGTCGTCCTCGAGGTAGATGGTCAGCCGCAATGGCTGGGCGCCGCCCCGCAGGTTTTCCGGGTTTTCCTGGACCTCCAGCTTCTGTGAGTCGATGAACCTGGATTCCTCGGTGAGCAGCCGGAAGCTTGACTTTCGGCCGCAGCCGCCCTGGCTCTCTGGGCATTCCATGGGCTCGCTGAGAATGTTTCCGCTCTGCGGAACCTTGATGATGGCCCCGCATTTCAGGCATTCAAAAGCGGCGACCTGCAGCTTGGGCCGGACCTCGGTCACCTTTTTCACCAGGCCATCGGCCCCGATGAACATGCCGAGATGCTCGGAGCGGAGATACCGGATGCCGATGTTCTGGATGTCCGGCAGATTCCGGATGCGGAGATGCAGCTGGATGGGCCGGTCAACGGGCATGTCCATCTTCTGCAATGCCTCCTCCGCGTTTTTCAGCGCCTGATGCGGATGCTCGATGAGAAACTCGGCCATCTCCGGGTCATGGGTATCGATGGTCCAGTAGTCGAGCACCACGCTTTTTTCCTCGGGATAACGCAGCGCGACCTCCTCGATTTCCTCCTTGCAGTAATCGTAAAAAAAACGTTCCCATTTCTCCACGAGCGTTTCCTGGCTGGCCTCGGCTAGCTGCATACAAAACCTAATGCCGGGCGGTAAATAAAGCTTTGCTGGACGGGGCAAAAAAAACGTGTAATCGCGGCGGCTGCCATCGCTGCTGCAACCACCAACACCTTTAAAAGGCAGGGTCCATTTGGCGTAGCATGTCAATGAATATAGACGACCTGCCACCCCAGGTACAGCAGCAGCTGCAACAGTTCCAGCAGTTCCAGCAGCAGCTCCAGATCGTCGCGCAGCAGCGCCAGCAGATAGAACGCCAGCTCCAGGACACCGACAACGCGCTCAAGGAGCTCGGCAAGACGGAGAAGGATACCCCGGTCTTCAAAAACGTGGGCTCCATCCTCATCAAAAAGGACGGCGACGCGGTCAAAAAAGAGCTCGAAGACAAGAAAGAGCGCCTCGAGGTTCGGCAGAAGACCATGGAGAAACAGGAGAACAGCCTGAAGGAAAAAGTCCAGGAGCTCCAGTCGTCGCTCCAGCAGGCACTCTCAGGCGGCGGAGCCGGCGCAGGTGCTGGCGGCCCGCAGGCCGGCTAATATTTCACCCTGGTTTTACCTGAAAACCATGGCGGCGTAGCCCACGCAGGAGCTCCCGGGGTGCACCTCGTACGAGGTACCATAGGCCAGCAGCTCAGCCGTAGCAGCCCCGTTTTCCACTGCTGCATACATCACCGCGGCCACGGCGCCGTAGCCACACATCGAAATGTTTTCCCGCCGGACAGTGTCAAGGAAACGCTCGACATCCATCGACTGGATGGAATCGATGGCTTTTTCATCCTGCTGCCGGGCCCAGTCCTGCACCGCCACATCCATGGGGGGACGCCGTCCGTAGCCCATCCCGGCATGGGAAAAATCTGTGCTCGCAACGGGCAGCGCGTCAACGCCGGCGATGGCTTTCCCCAGCTTTTCCGCCGTCGCCTGATCCTGCCGGGCGAGGCAGACCGGCACAAACCTGACGTCGTCGCACAGAAACTGTAGGAAGGGTAGCTGCACCTCGATGGAATGCTCGTGCATGTGGGCCACCCGGTCCTCGTCCGCCGCCTCCCGGAGCATCTCACCTGTCTTTCCGTCGAGGGACACGGAGCCCAGCGGGGTATCCCAGGCTCCCTGCGACATCATGGCCACCGGGGCCCCGTAGCCGGTATGGTTGGGCCCGAGGATGACAAACCGCTCGGGCATGCCATCGCGGGCGACGGCGTCATAGGTATGCGCGGCTATCGGGCCGGAAAACGGGTAGCCGGCGTGGGGCACGATGCATCCCTTGACGTCGCCGCGGCCATGCGTTACCTCGGGCACGCTGCCCGGGCCGCGCTCGTCGGTGAAGCAGCCGGCGATCTGCTCCCGCAGCCCAGCCGTGTCGCTCTCGTAGAATCGTCCCGCTTCAGCTGGCTTCCGG
>JAWOAW010000054.1:0-16733 GCA_046498345.1 Thermoplasmatota archaeon | reverse complement strand
CGGCGCTCCTGCCGGGTGAGATATCTCGGGGTGTGGCTGCCCCCGCGGGCCGCTGACAGGGCGGCCTGGACGACCTTTTTTTCCCGTCGTTCGAAGATGCTCTTCCAGATGCGCTTGGTGTTGCGCAGCTCGTCGGAGATAAGCAGGACCTTCTTGGACGACGGGTTTTTCTGCCGTTCCTGCTCCAGCCGCGCCTCGAGCCGGCGGATGTGCTCAAGCGCTTTTTCAAAAAAGTCGTCGCCGATGTTCATCAGCTCCGGGGACTGGCGTTCCCGTCGCTCCAGGCTGCGCAGCTTCGTGTAGTCAAACGTGGCCATCTATCCACACATTGCCATCCCGATATTTATGTTTTGAGTGCCACGCCGTCCCGGCAACAGGAAGGCATTATGCTTATATAGCGTGTTCATTATATCGGTTGTGAAATAATGAAACTCATGAAGCGCTCCGGCTGGATAGTGTCGCTTTTCGTCGCCGCTCTTCTGTTTTCGACTCCATTGTTTTCCCTGGCTGAGGGTGCCCGCGAGGTTCCCTCAGGCTTTACAGGTGTCTCCTGGAACCGCGTGGTCCCGGTGAACAAGGCCACGCTGGTGCAGCACGACGAGAACAGCTATCTGGACGACCTTGCATACATGGCCGCTATCCCGTCGAGCGTGTTCTATGATCACAATACGGACAAGCTGTACTCCAACCCATTGCTCTTCTACGAGGACGACGAGGAACTCGACCGGAAAAACATGACGCTCAACGCCCACCAGAGCCTCAACTACTTCATGGATGACTGGCAGACCTACACCGGCGGCGTCAAAAAGATAGAGACCATCAACATGGGCGACAAGGAGCCATGGCAGGCCAAAAACTACACGCACATCAACGGCCAGGACGCCTACGACATCGCCACCCAGATAGCTCTGCATGACTGGTCGTACGCCGACAGCGCCGTGATTGCCACCCTGGGCAACACGTCCGGCACCGGCGAAACGACCGAGGGTTCGATAACCGGCTCCATGTCGGCCAAGTCCATCAAACACATCCGGCAGACGGCGGTCAAACAGGACTCCATCGCCCCCCAATATAACGACTTCTACGTGGCCGACGACTACAGGTACATCAAGGCCAACCTGACGTGGCCCTCCAAGAGCTGGCTGCCCACGCTCTCCTACCTCGCAACATTGGGACTGCTGCAGGGCGGCCTGACCATTCCATCGGCGGACCCCGACCTGCACCTCTACTGCAACTACGACGGGCTCATGCAGGTTGCCTCCTCGCAAAACTGGAACGTGATGGCCGGCGCCGGCGAAAGCTGCGAGAGCTACATCTACGCGCCCGGCAACTGGAAATCCGCCGTGGTCGACATCCCCACCAAGGGACCGCTCGGCGACCGGCACGGCACCATCATGGAGCGTATACGGGACATCATCACCGGCCAGGTGCACTACCTCATCGACATCTCGCTGTACCCCGGCGAGGAGATAGAGCTGCCGGAGCGAACGCCGTTCATGTGCCGCGACGTCTCCTTTGAGCTCAGCTGGAAGGACGGCGGCCCCCTCGGCCTCATCATCCTCGACGAAAACAACGTCGCCGTCGGCGAAGCCGTGGCCACCAACGTGTCAAAGCAGACGCTGGAGCTCGACCAGCTCGGCGAAGGCGACTACCGGGCCGTCGTCGTGCAGCTCGGCGAAGCAGAGCGGGAGATATCATACACCCTTGATTATTCATGGAAGCAGTCAATGCGCGAGGACAGCGCCAACTCGCTGATGAACGCCGCCGAAGGCGCCATCCTGGCATCGCTCACCAACTCGCCGCTGCTCTACACGCCCCCGGACAGGCTGTACAAGGACATAGAGAAGGTGCTGGACACGCTCGGCGTCGACCACGTCTACTACGTCGACATCGGCAACCAGTCCGACGACACCATACGGCAGGAGCTGCGGCGCATCTGCTCCATCAAAAAAGAATACCACGACCTCGTGGACATGTACCACGACATCCGCGGGCGCAGCCAAGAAAACGACATCGTGTTCACCACCATCGACCCGTGGACCACCTGGCGGGCCGAAGAGCTCAAGCCAGCCGAGGAAAAACAGGGAGCGCTCTACCTGGGCTCCGCCGCCTACCTGGCCGCGCACCATGGCGCGCCGCTCATGGCCGTGGACATGCATCCCCCGCTCTCCCGTGCGGTCACGTGGCACACGGAATGGTGGAAGGAGCACGCCGTCCGCGACGACGAGCCCAACGTGGGCGCCATGTATCTCACCAGCAGGGAGGCCTACGACTTCCTCGACGAGCACGGCTTCGACAAGCCCGGCGAGCGGGAGAGCATCGTCACCGTGGCGGGCCAGTTCGACATCGGCATCTCCTGGGACCGCGCGTTCGTGGGAGCCGCGACGCCGGGCCGGCTCATCGGCACGCCCGTGGATACGGCGCAGTGGGCCTCCCGGAGCGCGTTCTACCCTGCCATGATCTATGCGAACCCTGCGGTGAGCCAGGAGACCGTCAGCCTCATCAACGGCAGCAAGAGCACCCGGAAGCTCAGCGGGCTGCTCAACATCGAAAAGCCAAGCCAGGAGGAGTCATTCCGTGCGCCCGTGCTCGCCTCCTACATGACCTACGCGCATCGGTTCAACGAGCGCGCCGGCGAATACTGGGACTTCCAGTACACCACCAACACGGGCATCACGCCGTTCTACCAGCCGTCCACCAATCCCATCGATCAGGGCGTGCTGGAGGAATACGGCAAATACGGCTCATATTACCCCGACCTGTCTGAGACAGAGGTCGTTCCCTTCTACCTCGAAAAATGCGGCTACGAGATGGCCTACGCCACCAACTTCAGCGCCACCATGGAAAACCTCAACCGGGGCGTCGTCGCATGGTTCGAGACCACCCACGGCTGGATGGGCGAATCGGGCAGCCTCGCGTTCTGGAATCCACATGGGGCACCGGGCTTCTTCGGCGTCAACCTGAGCCTGCCTACCATCGAGCCCAACCCATGGCGCGGCTACGAGCTCTACCTGCCCGGATGGCTGGACGGCTCAACCGAGGAGCCCGACGTGCTGTCGCAGAGCCAGCGGCTCGGCCTGGACATCGTGCCCGCCAAGCTGAGCGATCTGCCCCTGGCCGACCTCCTGCCGCTGGTGAAGCGGACGGGCTACGACGGTATCATCATCACCGTCCTGTTCGGCCGCCTGCGGACCAAGGACTACACGGGCTACGAGATGGACGAGGCCATGGAAAACCTGCACTCCACGGGGTTCAACGCGCTCAGCTGCCTCATCTCCAACACCTATCTCCATCTGTCGCTCATCCGGCACGGCTGCGTCTGGCAGGTCATCGACCCCTGGGAGACATCCTGGTATTCAGCATTTGCCAGCGAGATGTTCGCCCGCGACCTGGCACTCGGCAAAGACGTGGGCACCGCGTACACGGACAGCATCCTCCACACCGGCATCGGCTATCTGACCAAGGACTGGTGGTGGGACATCAAGGAAAACCTGTGCTACTTCGGCGACCCCGACATCTCGATGTGGTCCCCGCAGTACGGCTGGGATCGCCCTGAATCGCTGGACAGCGGCACCATCCACGGCCATGCGCCGTTCGGGGCCACCGAACATCCGCAGGAGGCCGAGGAGGGTGGCTTCTCCATGGTCATCGGCATCGGCCTGGTGCTCATCGTCGCAGCAGCTGGCGCCTACCTGGGCTGGAAATACAAAAAGCGGAAAAGCTAGACCTGGGCGACGCCACGCCCGGCGAGCAGCACCGCCAGATACTCGGGTACCTCCACGGCGCCTTTTTGCAGGGAAAACGACTGCTCCATCATGGTTATCTCCACCGGGCGCTGCAGATCGATCTCGACGGATTCATCGCTGAAGACCACGGCATCCCGCAACGGGTCGAAATCGTCGATGCCGTCCAGCGGAACCGGCGTGACACGCAGGCCGGTCTTGCCGTGCAAGGACCCCGGCTGCCGGATCAGCCGCTTGACATCCCCGGTCACGGGCTCGTCGGGCTCCCCGCGGAGCTCCACGGCGCACCGCTTGACGAGCTGCGGCATGATTTTTTTGATATACGTCGACTGGTCGATTTTTCCCCTCCGAATGCGTTCGATGCGCTCCCCGGTGAGGTCGTCGAGGATGCCCATCGCTGTTTTTTCGCCGATGCCCTCAAACGAGGTTAAAAGCTCCATTGCCTCGCTCTGTTCCATGCCCCGTAGCTCACGGAAAAAGTCGACGATGTCCCGGCTGATCTTGCCCCGCCAGCCCGGCGCCGTCGGCGGTGCGATCTCCAGGGCGGTCTGCGACATCTTGCCCCGCCGGGCGATGGTTTTTTCCCGGAGCATCGCATCGAGATCCAGCCCCCGGCCGGTGATGTAGTCAACGATCTCCCGGCGCGCCTGGCTCTCCAAGGGCAGCACCTCGGGGTGGACCACGTGGCAGTGGTAGCCCCGGCCGCCGCTGAAATATAGGGACAGCTCGTTGTCGGTGAAGCCGAAGTCCTCCGTCAAAAAGGAAACCAGCTTTGCCAGCTCCCGTTTGACCATGGCCAGCATCTCCTCGTAGCGCATGTCTTCCGCCCCCGGCAGATGGTCGGCGTCCAGGTCGAAGATGAGGTCGGCGCCCATCCAGCCTTTTTCCTGCATCGTCGCGGCATCCGGCGTCTCGTAGTAGGCCGAGGAATGGTAGACATGGGCGGGCGCCTGCTGCCGCAATAGCTCCAGCAGCTGGTCGTGCTGCCTGAAGCCCACGTGCCGGGTCATCCCCGCCTGGTCGAAAAACACGAAGCCGTACTCCCGCCGGGTGAAGCGACGGGGCGCCGGCACCTCGGCGCTGCTATAGTAGCGCCGGAACCGTTCCTGCAGAAAGCTATCCATGGTTCCTCCGCGCCCGGCTTTTGATGCGGTAGTAGCCGAGCGGATGTTTCACCCGCCTGCAGATGGCATCCATTTTTTCGGCGGGGCAGAGCCCCCAGGTTGTGATGGACGAGCAGCTCGGCGGCGTATACTCGGTGCCCGACACCTTGCCCGTGATATGCTCTATCTGATACCGGGTCTTCCCCCGGCTGAAATCCGGGGAGCCACCAAACAATGCCACGATCTCGTCGGTGTCCATGCCCACCGCATGCAAAAACGAGACCAGGGCGAAGCGCCCCACATGGGGGACGTTGACGCCCGACTGGGCGGCCGCCAGCAACTGCCGGATGCAGGGCGGCAGCTTCGCCACCGTGACCTCGCCCATGTCGGCCTCCCGCTGCATCTGCCGCTCCTCCATCAGCGTGCGCAGCCTCGTTACTTCTTCCTCGAAGACGTTGCGGACCTCGGCGGGCGGCTCCATCTGCCGGACCTCGTGGTAGATGGCATCCTGGATGACGTTCTGCAGCAGGCGGGCCAGCTGCCGTTTCTGCAGCGTTATCCAGCCCTCCTTGAGGGGCATGTTGACCAGCTTCCAGCTGTCGCTCCACGTCGGCGCATGCTCCAGATAGTCGGTGAAATAGACGGCCATATCGTCGCTGACGTCCAGGCCATATTCATCGGCGATGACCACGAGCAGCTCCTCGCTCTCATGCTGCAGATATTCGTAGGCCCGCTTTGCCTCCGCCAGGGCATACCGGCCGGTGGCGTAGCCGCTGCTGACGCTGGCCACGATGACCCGGGCGATGGGATACGAAAAAATGTTCATCAGGGCATCTGTTTCAGATGCGGCAGGATAGTCGCCGACGACGCCCTGCTCGACGGCGTCGTTGACCCGCTGCCGCCCCAGGGCTCTCGCCCGTTCATAGATAGGGTCGTGGAGTATTTCGGCGGTGCGGACGTCTTCCTCTTTTACCAGCTGCCGGGCTTCGTTGAGAAAGGGATACCGCGCGAGCTGGGTCACGTCCACGTCATGACATCCCCCGGCTTATTTAATGTTTTATGGACGGGGACGGGCATGCCTTAAAAGCGTTATGCCACCTCGACGATGAACGTGGCATGCGCGGCGTTTATCGCCAGGAGCGACGGCAGGATGGTCGTCCGACCTTCGACCTCCATTTCGACGAGTCCGACGGTGCCTGTCTCCACGTCGTCGGTCATGGCGAGCGCGATGTCGTCTGTCTCTGTTTCACCCCGCTGCAACGGAAACTGTACCTGTGCCGGTGAGACGGTCAGCCACGAGGGGGACTGCACGACCGACACCTTGGCCCATATGGGGAAAACCTGGACGAAATACGGCGCATAGGAGACGGCCATCTGCACATTGCCGCCCCCATGTTCGGTGACGGTGACCTCCTGCTCGGCCATCCCGGCCTGCATCTGCCCCCAGGATATCTGGACGAGGGATGGCTCTCCGACGCAGTTGATGCCCAGCGGAGTCACTCTAAACGTGCAAAAGTGGCGTGTCTCGCCGTCGTCGTTGAGGTAGCCGTCGAGCGTGTGGGCGCCGAGGCCCGCCTGTATCGGTATGTCAAAGAAGTGTACCCGCTTGGATTTCCCCCTAGTGATGGTATCGGTCACCCCCTGGCTGTCCAAGAACGTGTTCTGGTCGAGGTAGATGCTGACGGTGAAGTCCCCGGTTGTCTTGACGGAAGCGTGATTTCTCACCAGGACGAGGATGTCCACTGTTTCGCCGCCGACGGCTCTGCAGGGCAGCCGATAGTCGGACAACGCCACCCGCTCTATCACCAGGTCAGACAGCGAAGATGCCCTCTGAGTCATCGCGTTGCTGCCGCCCGGTGAATTGCTGTCAGGCGATGCAACCAGCACGACCGGATTGAGAAGCAGCGCCGCCGCCACGGCCAGCAATATCACTCGCTTCATAGTTCCACCTCTCCATCATACAACTTCTCTTCACTTAAAAAACTTGCTCTCGGTGTCATCATCGGTACAACGAAACCTTTAATTTATATCCATCGAAAGCGTTTGGAAATGACCGAACACAATGCGAAGGTATTTAGCAGACCACTTTGGTGATAGGTACCTAATAATTAGCTTACGCTCCTTCTCTATCTGGGATTAGACAGCGATATGATTAGAAAAACTTCCACAGGATGAGTGTGTCCGTTCCGCCATATGCTCCTTCTGTATCATATGGGACTATCTTGAGAGTATGTTTTCCAAGAGACATTTGTCTCCATAGCCATTCATAGGGTGCCTCGTCATCGCTATACTTGAGGGCATCGTCGACGTAAAATTCAATCTTTTCGAGCTCCTCCAACACCCTGACTTCGACCGTGATTTTCCCGATGGCCAATATTCCGTCTTCTTCAAAGATGGGGTATTTTTCTTCGTCAAAGAGATACCAGTACCGCTCTCTGGGTCGATCGATGGTTGCCAGCGTCAGATTATGTATGAATTGGCGGACCACTCCCTGGACGCCGCCAGCTATAAAGTCCTCGTGTCCATCGCGGTTATAATCTCCTGACGTCAATCCTCCGAGATTCATATTGTCACTATATCCTTCCGGGTTATCGGGAAGCCTACAGATAAAAAAGGGGTCGTAGATGCCGTGTTTGTTAACCACAAGATATATCTGGTTAAAGATACCCGCGATAATATCGACATGACCGTCGCCATTATAGTCAAGTGATGTAAGACTCGCCGACCCAGGTACATTAGAAATGTCCAGAATAATTTTTCCCGACCCAGACTCAAAGCAGGTCGATACATTCGAATCCACCTGGTTTTCTTTTACATACACGTGTCCATAATTACTTCCTTCTTCTGTTTCCGCTGCAACCAGAAAATCAATGTCTCCATCCCTATCGTAATCGGTCGAGGTAAGCCCCCAGCTTGCATGACCAAAGTCGTGGATGATGCCGGCACTCGTAAAATTTCCGTCTCCATCATTCACATAGAATTCGACTTTGCCGCTGTTGTCACCCACCATGAAATCAATGTCTCCATCCCTGTCGTAATCAGCCGAGGTCAACTGTGGATTAATCCTGTTTTCAGGATCAAATGGGATGCCTGGGCCATGCCATGCGACCATTGTCAGATTGCTGAACTGGTTATTCCCATCGTTGAACAGGAGGTTCACCGTCCCGTTTACCTTCACCGGCCACCCCTGATACCACACATATTCTGAGTAGGTGAACATCAAGTCGATGTCACCGTCATTGTCGAAGTCTCCTGAATCCAGGTCATTGATGTAGCTATATGAAAAGGTAAAAACATCATCTCGTGTAAAGGTGCCATTGCCATTGTTATAAAAGATGGAAATGGCAGCTCGTGAAAACGGGCAGGTCGCAGAGGATACCGCGACATCAATGTTTCCGTCTCCATTGAAATCAGCGGATGTCAGTCCCCATGCGGTCTGCCCTAATTCGATGATCTCCTGCACATCAAAAAACGATGCATCCATATCACCTCCATTCAATTCCAAACCACCACCTGTTTTTTGACTATTTTCGCAGATGTTCGACAGAGCAATATTTCTATACGGAAACATCGAGGTTGGTAGGGCATCTGAATTTCCTATCGTTTGCACCGATGTCTCTTGGCAAGCGTTGCATGTTTCCTCATTGCTTTCGGCCATGCCAGGGATGCCGCTCGCCCCGACAAGCATTGCCACCGCAACAACCGCTGCCTTTTCGAGCATAGAGTTTTTCATTTTTCTTTCCCTTATTCAAGTGGTATAGATTTAAATAAATTAGGGAAGAGAGGTAGGCCGTGTACTCATGGATAGGTTTTTTATGTCAGAGAGAACCAAAGGCTGTCTGATTCCCAGTTGTTGTTCTCGTTAGTCTCGGCAATATCATCATCACAATCTACATGCGCCTGTACGGTTTCTGTTCCACTGGCTGTAAAGTAGGGAGATTGTGCCTCCTGGGTTTCACCGGCATCTATAACGCAGTGGTCGTCATATCCCACAGAGTCGCCTCCAACGAAAAACTGTGTATGGAAATTGGTGGATATATCTTCGTTTCCCTGGTTTTTAATATCTGCTGTGAGATACCACGCATCATATAGCTGGCTCCAGTGTCGCTCTATACTCCCGTCGATGACTGTTAGATCGGGTCCGTGGGTTGCACTTTCTGCCTGTAAAACGATGCCTGAAATCCCGGTCAGCAAGAGGGCGGTTACCAATGCGAAGGGTATTATCTTTTTCATGCTTCCTCCATCTCTTTCGACCCTCTCCGGAAGGGTTCCTTTCTCGTTCCGCCGAAGCCGTTTTTTCTCCATCTCCAAGCCCTGCAACTACATCTCATAACGTCTTATATACCTCTCGAAAGTGTTGGACGGCCATCCAACGGAATCGGAAGACATAAAATTCACCTACACAAATTCAAACCGTTTTCTCTCTGGGATAGCACAGGAGATGTGGCTACATGCCGAAGTTGTAGATCCATATAGGCCAGACGTGGTCGACGGCTATACCGCTGGCGCCGCCGTAACGGCCGGCGACGGTTATCTCGGCGGGCTGCCATACGACGATGACGGGCTCGTCCCATGTCCAGGTGTAGGGCGGCTCGGAGAGCACCTTCCGCGGCCTGTGCTCGTAGCTTTCCACGGTGACATAGAATGCGACACTGTCAATCCTGGATTCATCGCTCACCTCTGCCTCGACCGTGATTTTACCGAAAATGATGGTTCTCTCCGTGGGCAGTATCTCCCGGTCGAACAGGTAGAGGTACTGTTCCCTTGGCCGCGTGATGGTGAGCTGCGGCGGCGGCGTATCGTCGCATTTCACTATCCACGCGTTGCGGTCGAAGGGCTCTGTATAGGTTTTCCCTGCCGCTACATAATAATATCCGTCGACGGCTACCAGGGCATCCGCTCCTTCTCTGACTGGTCCTCCCAGTTTTTTGGTCCACAGTTCGTTGCCTTGCTCGTCGACTCGTACCAGCCACGCATCGGATCCTCCGACGCTGATGACGGACTGTGTCCCGGTGAGCACGTAGCCGTCGTCCACCCGGTCGAAGTCCCACACGTGTTCCAGTCCATTGCCGTATGCTTTGCTCCACTGCTGGTGTCCCCGTTCGTCCACCTTTATCAGGAAGGCCTGGCCGCCCATGGGGGTGTACTCCGTGCGGCCCGCCAGCACATAACCATCGTCTGCCCGGGCTACAAATGAGCGTGTCTCAAACTGGCCCCATCCGTAGGTTCTGTTCCACTGTTCGACACCGTTTTCGTCTACCTTGATAAGCCAGGCGTCCCATCCACCATTGGTTTCATATGAATAGCTCATCCCGGAGATCACGTAGCCGTCGTCGGTCTGCAGGACGTCGTCACCATGGTCGGTGTAGGCTCCGCCGAACGTCCGGTTCCACATTTCGTTACCCTGCCAGTCGACTTTGACCAGCCAGACATTTGAATCGTGATCGTCGCCCGGGGATCTGATGTTCCCGACCATCAGGTAGCCATCTCCCGTATTTATCACCTTATTGATATTGTCTAGGTCTCTGCCGTCGTAGGTTTTATTCCACAGCATGTTTCCCTCATGGTCGACCTTGATGAGCCAGAAATCTCCTCTATCCGCTGCCAGGGACTCCGTGTATCCGCCTATCAGGTAACCGTCCTCTGCCTCCACGACGCTCTGCGCGACATCGTATCCCCGCCCACCAAAGGTTTTGTTCACCAGCTCGTTGCCATTTTTGTCTATTTTGAGGAACCAGGCATCACAGGTATCCGGGCCATGACCGAAAGACCAGGTTCGCCCTGCGAGGATAAAACACCCATCCAAGGTGTATTGTATATCACACAAATCATCCGCATGTTTCCCTCCGAATTCCCTGTTCCATTCTCCGTTGTTTCCCTTGTTCTCTGTGGAGGGTATGGTATGGATACTGTTTGAGGAAACAAGGATCAATGGTATCGAGATGCAGAGTAAAGCGGTGAATATTTTTTTCATCGTATCGCTCATTTTTATATGTATTGTTTCTATTTCAACATTTTTATTAAATAAAGGGGAAAGGGAACCCTTTGTTTTCAGGGCCCATAGAAGTTAATCTGGTTGCTGTTGCCGATTTCGTTGGGAGTGATTCGTCCGGTGTCGTCGTCAAAATCGTAGTCATCATCTACGTCATACCATGCGGCCCAGACCAACTCGGAGCAGTAATAGCCGTATCCCAACGAATACTTGTAGGTGTCGTCTACCTGTTTGGTCTTGGTCAATCCCCAGAAGGATTTGTAGTCGAACGGCCGTGGTTTATCGTCGTAGTTTCCCACTTCCCATTTGCGCTCTGCTTTATCTACTGCAAACTCGGCAGCGTTTTCCCGCTCGGTTGGGCTGGCACCTATCACTTCTCCATATTCTCGGTCGCTATAGTAGTTGGAGTTCCATATTTCTGTCAGTGCGCTCCATTCTACTCGTCCATAGTCTTCGTTGCCTGCGTAGGATTTCTCGTGTAATGACTTGTAGTTTGCCGGGTAGAGTGCTCGCTCCGTGGCTGTCCATGCTTCAAAGTGGGGGTCGGCCTCTAGTATGTCACCGCCGCCATCATACAGTGCGGCGTGGTCCCATCCGTAGAGGTCAAACCATGTGCTGCTTTCGGCAACGATGACGTCTCCCCTGTTGTCTGGCGCTGGTGGAGACGCTGAAACCATTGGGAGCAGCGACATGCTGACGCTCAGTAATCCGGCAAATAGAACAGCGGTCAATATTTTTCTTTTCATTTTTTGCCTCTTTTTTCGACCTCCTCCGGTGAGGTTCTTTTCTCGTTCCGCCGAAGCCGTTTTTTTCTCCATCTCCAAGCCCCAAATACCACAACGGCAAGGTTATTGTATACTTGCCGAAAGTGTTGGACGGCCATCCAACGGAATCGGAAGATATAAATATTGCTTGTATGACATTCTTCCTGTCTATAGAATACTGGAAAAATTGGGAAAAAGGGAAAGATTATTGATTAGATGGTCGCGTCAACGAAGGCACGGAAGGTGTTGCCGTTGTCGTGGAACATGCCTTCAAAGACATAGCATGGGGTTACCGGACTGCTGTTCTTCAGTAACGACTCCACATGATAACAGAGGGACACGTTTTGTATGTCAATATCTCTCCCCTCAAATCTTGCTCTGGTCTTTCCGCGTACATCAATCCCTTGCTCTAATTTTTCGAATGCCGCCTTTGGAGACATGATAGATGTCATCCCGATTTTCCGGTATTCGTGCATCGGCTGAATAAAAGACACAATGTCGCCGCCAGATGCTACGGTGACGCAGCATTTGGCTCCTACACCTCTCAACATCATGCCGTCGAGGTCGCGGGTGAAGTACATTCGTTTGGCGAATACCTCCTCAGAGATGATGTTTCCGTTTTTGACACCTTTGCCCTGTAACTTGTATTCTGTCTTCCAAAAATGGATGTCCTTGGCCCAAAAGCCCTGTTTTTTCAAAAACGATTCAGCTATGTGACGGGCTTCTTCATCGCTCGGTATATCCTCATTCTCGGTCGGGTGGTACGCTCTACTCGGGTTAACATATATCCATGCTCCTGTGGGTAAATGATACTCCAATACTTTGTTGCCTGTCCCTTCAGTCATGTACGTTGAAGGCATGTAACTTTCGTTGATAAATTGTATCTCTCCATATAGGGCGAATGTGGCAGCGATATCTCTGAATAGCGACGCATTGAACGGCTGGGCAGCTATGGCATATACGGCTTTTTCACGAGCTTCTACCGCTGGCAACGCGGTTTGTAAATGGAAATGGGGCATCCTATCTCTGTCATCGGTGGTCCCTATCGATCCTATGTGGTGAACGAACATGCCGGACACGATCACGATGCAGACTGCAAAAACCAAGCCTATTTCCCGCATTTTCTTCCTCCTATATTGGATTGTCAAGATATAGATAATCGTCGTCTACTACGGGGTCAGGACAGACGGTTCCATGGCCGTAGATGTGGTCATTCGAGAGCACATCGCTGTTCTCTCCCAGCACCCGTTGCACGTCGCCGGAATCGCCGCATACGTCGCCAGCGTAAAACCAGGCATCTACCACTGGCCAGTCGTTGTCTATCATTTTGGCCGCGAATGTAGACCCGTAGTTTGTATCAGTGCAGGATGTTTTCCAGCCGAGGATGAGATGGACCCCTTGGAGCGCGTTGGAAAATTTTTCTTTTCCAGCTTCGCAGCATGACAAAGCAACCCAGTTCAGCCATCCGTCACGCTCGTCTCCCCATCGGCAGTTGTCCCATTCCGCGTGCTCCCAATACGAGGAGATAAGCAGTTCATCTTCGTCACCGTGCCCAGCGTAATAGGCGAAGTTTGCCCAGTCCACATAGTTTTCATCATCTTGATGCTGCCAGTGCTCATCTTTGCAGTCTCCATTGCTTTTCTCAAAATAGAGATACCAGTCGCTATCTGAGGTAATCTTGTCTCTGAATCCCCGAGCATCTTCGTCGCAATGGTGGAGATCCGAAGTCGGCCACGAATAATCGTTTACCCATTCGACGCCAATGTCATGGTACGCCCCCGCCATCGGAGACACCAAAAACAGAAGTACCACGCCTAGTGCCATATACTTTGCAAGGCCATATTTTTTACTGCTTTTCGTGCACATGGCACTATATCGACCCAGTCCGCATATAGATGACGAAAGTGTTGGATGTCCATCCAACACAATAAAAAGTTATATATCAGCTTCAACTATATTTGTGAAGTGGAAGGAAGCGATAAAAAAATAGAACTGTCCCGGGATGAGCTACAGGCGCTGCTGTCGGAGAGCCGGCTGAAGATACTCCGGCGGCTGCGCACGCGCCGGATGACGGTCTCCGAGCTGGCACGCCGCATGGATTTGGACAAGTCGACGGTGTACAATCATTTGCGATATCTCTTGGAGGCGAACTTTGTCGAAAGAATCAAGGGGGATAACATCTGGGTGTATTATCAACTGACCGATCGGGGAGTGGGTGTCTTGCGGAATCGAGGCAAGTTTCTCGTGCTGCTGGGCACATCCGCCGTGTCGCTCGCCGCTGGTCTGGTGCAGCTCGTCCGATATTACCTGGCTGCCGAGCCGGGCACCCGGGATACGGGTGACCCGCTGACTGTGCTCTCCGGCCTCCTGCTGCTCGCTCTCGCCGTGGTCTCCGGCGTGCTTGCCCTCCGCCTGCGCCGGCATGCCGCGTGATATTTCGCCGGCCTGCCCGCCATCTCCGCCGCCCTCGGCCATGATATGATGCCGTGACGTGGCAAATGTTAAATACAGGGTCGATATTTATGGCGCTACTTATGGCCGCTGAAGAAGATGACTTTAAATACATCGTACGCATCGCCGCGACTGACGTCGACGGGAACAAGCCCGTCCGCTACGCCCTGACACAGGTCAAGGGCGTGGGCGACACCTTGGCGCACATCATCGCCGGGCAGGCGGACGTCGACGAAACCGTCAAGATCGGCAACCTGCCCGACAAGCAGATCGAGCAGCTCAGCGATCTGGTGGTCAACGCCGCAGACGTGGTGCCGCCCTGGATGCGGAACCGCCAGCGGGACATCGAGACCGGCGAGGACCGGCATCTCATCGGTCCCGAGATTGACATGGTGCGGCGTGACGACATCAACCGCCTCAAAAAGATCAAGTCCTACCGTGGCCTCCGCCACGAAAAAGGGCTGCCGGTGCGCGGGCAGCGCACCAGGGGCAACAAGCGCTCCGGCCTGGCCGTCGGCGTGTCCCGACGGAGAGTGCGGCAGGAGAAAAAATAGGTGACATATCATGGGAGATCCAAAGTTTCCACGGAAGAAATACGAGACGCCCAGCCATCCCTGGGAAGCCGAGCGCATCGAGCGGGAGCGGGACCTGGTGCACAAGTACGGTCTCAAGAACAAGAAGGAGGTCTGGAAGGCGGAGACGTTTCTGCGGAACATCCGCGGTCATGCCCGTGAGCTCTTCGTGGGCGTCGAGGAAGCCCAGACCAAGAAGGAGAAGGAGGAGCTCCTGCAGCGCATGGCCTCTCTGGGCATCCTGCCGCCGAACTCGGCGCTTGACGACATCCTGGCGTTGACCATCGATGACATCCTGGCCCGGCGATTGCAGACCCAGGTGTATCTGCACGGGATGGCGTATACGCCGAAGCAGGCCCGTCAGCTTATCACCCATGGCCATATCATGGTGAACGGCCGCCGGGTGCGCGTTCCCTCCTACATGGTCAGGACTGCGGAGGAGGACACCATCCAGTATGCGGAGGCGTCGCCGATGGCGGACGACGTCCACCCGATGCGTCCCTCGGTGGAGGAGACCAAGGAGCAGCGGATGGCCCTGCACAAGCAGGGCGAGGGCGACGGAGGGGAGGCATAGCATGGGAAAAAAGGCTATCACCCATATTTTCGCTTCGCACAATGACACCATCATCACCGTCACCGACCTGACGGGCGCCGAGACGCTGGCCAAGTGTACCGGGGGCATGGTGGTCCGCTCCGACAAGGACGAGGGCTCGCCATATGCCGCGATGCGCGCCGCGCAGAAGGTGGCCGACGAGCTCCGCGAGAAGGGCATTGACACGGTCAACATCAAGGTGCGCGGACGAGGAAAAGGCCGTTCGAAGCATCCCGGGCGGGGTGCCCAGGCGGCCATCCGGGCGCTGGCTCGCGCCGGCATCCGCATCGGGCGCATCGAGGATGTCACACCGGTTCCCCACAACGGCTGCCGGGAAAAAGGCGGAAAACGGGGCCGCCGGGTATGAAGGCCACCGTATTGGAGGAGGAGGGCAACTATATCAGGGTGCTGTTCGAGGATATCTCTCCCGACATAGCGAACGCTGTCCGCCGGACCATCATGCTGGACGTTCCCACGCTGGCCATCGAAAACGTGACCATCTACGACAACACCTCAGCCCTGTTCGACGAAATCGTGGTGCATCGCCTGGGATTGCTGCCGTTGCCCACCGACCTGCAGACCCTTATTTTCCGGGATGAATGCGGCTGCAACGGCGAAGGCTGCCCCAACTGCACCGTCCATTACACGGTGAGCAAGGAGGGCGAATGCACCGTCTACAGCGGCGACCTGGACGCCGAGGATGCCATGTGGGCCGTCGCCGACGAAAAGGTTCCCCTGCTGCGGCTGGAAAAAGAGCAGCGCATCATCCTCGAAGCCGAGGCCATCCTGGGCACGGGTAAGCAGCACGCCAAATGGCAGCCCGCGTCCGGCATCGGCTACACCTATTATCCCAACATCGCCATCAGCGACGACTGCAACGGCTGCCGGGCCTGCGTCGACATCTGCCCGCGCGACGTGCTCGGTATGAAAGGCGCCAAGGCCGTGGTCAAAGACCTGGAGGCCTGCAGCCTCTGCCGGAGCTGCGTGGAGGAATGCGGCCGCAACGCGATAACCGTCGAAGGCGACCCATCCCGCATCATTTTCTCGTTCGAAACCGACGGGTCGCTCACGCCGCGCCAGGTGCTCGCCGAGGCGCTCGACATCCTGCATTACAAGTACGACGCCCTGGCCGGGTCGCTGTAGCGACTGCTTCCCTGCCGTCACACCGGCAACGCTATGTAAGCGGACATCGATACCGCTCCCATGGTGTCTGCACGACTTTTCGACCAGAAAATCAGGCGTTACCCATACCGATACGTGGCGCAGTGCATCCTGGCCACCCTCACCCTATCCGCGGTGCTACTGTTCCTCGACGTGTTCACCGAGACCGCCATCATCGCCGCGCTGGGAGCCAGCGCGTTCACCGTGTTCACCTTGTCTTCGCCAGTTGAGTAGTGCTCAAGGGGAAAGAGATATGGGCGGGCGGGCCCATATCTTTGTATGAACAATAACAAGACCTTGCCCTTGGGTGGTATTGTAGAGTTTGTCATGGTAGAAAAAGACTTCGTTCTCTTTT
>JAWOAW010000040.1:0-38979 GCA_046498345.1 Thermoplasmatota archaeon | reverse complement strand
CGAATGGACCGGCAGCTCATATGAGCAAAAATATCGGCATGTGTGGCCGGATGAGGATGCCACCATCGAGGCCATCGACGTCGGCGACGTCGACGGCGACGGCATCCCCGAGGTCTGCGTGGGCACCAATCTCGTGCACATCCTGCAGTGGAACAACGACACCCAAACCTATGTGGAGGAATACCTCATCGACGACACCTATGGCATGCTGGCCGTGACGTGCGTCGGCGACATGGACAACGACGGCATGCTGGAGATCAACGCCGGAGCGGTCGGCGTGGACTCCCGCAGCACACCGTACAAGGCCTGGATCCTGAAATATGGCTGGAACGAGTGAAGCGATTCATTTTTATTGCCCCGGCCGATACAGGATACGGTGACCACATGGCACAGCACAGCAGCATCCTCACAGACATCGCCTTCTTTTTTCACATCCTGGTGATACTCCCGGCTGTCTCGTTTCTCTTTCTGGCCATCGCGCTCATCCGGCTTCCCTGGCTGGTCACGGCGGCCGGCATCCTTGTCATCTGGCTGGCGTTGATACCCTACCCGGTCTGGTGGTACTGGCAGCGCCGCATCAGCTAGCTACTTGTGCGCCAATATCGCCCGGCCCGGCGCGTCGACGCGGACGAAGCCGTAGCGCTCAAACTGGACGATGTCCCCCCGGCTGAGATGCCGCGCCGCCTCTTCTGCGATGCCTCTGTCCACGGGCAGGCTGTCCGGGTTCCATGAGCCATCATCCCCGACCAGGGCTCCCGGTCGCCAGACCTCCATGTCGACGTGTTCCTCGGTTACCCACTGCAGCTTCGCCGTCCCCGGCAGCAGTTCATCGCCCGCGTAGCGTGCCCCGATGCCATCGTCGCCGGTTTCAAGGACTTCGACGTTGTAGAGGTCCTTCAGCCGGAATATGTCGCCCTCCGCGATGGCCTGGGCGTCGCCGCCGGGGATATAGAATAGGGTGCCCGTCTCGATGTATCGCTCGCCCAGGTCCCGGGAGGGATGATGCGGCAACGCCACGCTGGTTTCCGGGGCCTCCTCCACGTGCACCGCGACGGGGTCGGGCACATAGAAATATCGCTTCGCATCGGGGTCCAGCAGCTTGCGGTTGAAGGCCTCCACCTGGTCAAAGGTGACCGTCGATTCGGCGCGGGAGATACCCTGCGACAGCACGAACTCCCGTATCGCCTCTGGCTGGATGCCCCGTCGGCGGAGCCCGAGCAACGTCGGCAGCCGCGGGTCGTCCCAGCCTTCAACGAGGCCGTCCTCGATGAGCGGCCGTATCTTTCGCTTGGAGACCGGCATGCCCTGGATGGACAGCCGGGCGAACTCCATGAGATGTGGCTTCCGCAATCCCAGCCGTTCGAGGAGATAAAAGTAGACTTCGTCCCGCAGCTCGTATTCCTTGGTCCGGAAGGGATGGGTCACCCCGGACAGCGAGTCCTCGATGGCGCCCGTAAAATCGTAGGTGGGCCAGACGCGATAGCTGGTGCCGTGCACGGGATGCGGCTCGTCGATGATGCGAAACAGCGTGGGGTCGCGCATCGCGGTGTTGTCCGACTGCATGTCCCCGGCCAGGCGGAGGACGGCGCTGCCCGCTTCCATGTCAAAAAAATCGTGCCATTTGTCCATGGTCATGCTGTCCAGGCAGGCGCATGCCCGCCCGGCCCGGCGGTTGTCTTTGACCGTGTCCGGCGGGCAGGTGCAGAGGTATGCGTCGCCCTGCCCGATGAGCTGCTCCGCCAGCTCGTAGTGCCGGGGCAGGTTGTCCGACGTCCGGTATTCGCGGTCCCATTCGATGCCCAACCACCGGAGGCCCTCCCGCTGCGCTTCATAGTACTCCATGCTTTCGCTGGCGGGGTTGGTGTCGTCGAAGCGCAAGATGAACGTGCCGTTGTACCGCCGTGCGTACTCGTGGTCGACAATCGCGGCCTTTGCATGCCCGATGTGCAGGTAGCCGTTGGGCTCCGGTGGAAACCTTGTGACAACCTCGCCCTGTACGGCGTGGGGCAGCTCGGGCAGCCCCTCCTCTCTTTCTGCCTCCCGTCGCTGGTAGTCGTGCTCCGCTATCTCGGCCTGCTGCTCCTCCAGGGAGAGCTCGTTGACCGCTGCCACGGCTTGGCGGACCACGGGAATGACCTCTTTCGGGTCGGCGTCCACCGCCGCCATCACCTTGCCGATGACGGCTTTGACCTGCGCTTCCCCGTCGAACTCGGCGGCGTTGAGCAGCGCATGTTTGCGGGCCAGCGTTGTGATGTCGTCGGTCATCCCGTTCGTATGACCCGCGGTTCTTTTAAGCTTTGCTTTCCTATGCGGCGAACCGGAGGAGCAGGAGGGTGTCCTCGGCAACCTTGTCGGTGCCGCTGTAGCCCCAGGCGATGAGCGTGGCCAGGCCGGTGTCCTGTATCGCCCCGTTGCTTCCCTGCCAGACGAAGCCGTAGGGCTCGTCGCTGTCGTTCCCCACCTCCCACGGGCGGCAGCCCACCTTGGGCGGCACCAGAAATATGACGCGGTCTATGTCCGGCGATGCCTCTGCTTCCACGGTCACCGGACCCAGCACGACCTGCCCCGCGAAGGGCAAAACCCGGAGGTCGAACAGGAAAAGACCGTTCTTCGGCCGGGTAATTGAAACCGAGCTCTCGGCGCCGCCTTCAAGCCCGGCGACCGCCGGGAAAACCAGGAGACAGAGGAGCATCACGGCGACCAGCACCTGTTTCATACCGTATATACCGACAAGGGGGCATAAAACTGTTGCGCCCGCTTACATGCCCCGGGACACCGCGAACATGGCCAGCTCCGCCAGATGCTGCCGCGCATCGCTCTCCGGCAGCACGTCGAGACATCGCGTCGCCTCGCCGGCATACCGCTTCGCTGTCTCCGTGGCATGGTCGACGGCCCCGCAGTTCCGGAACATTTCCACGATGCCTTCTATGTCTTCCCGGGAGGCCCGGTGGTCGCCGTACCGCTGCAGCCATGCCTCGTCGTCAGCGTGCTCCCTGGCATGGATGTACATCAGGGTTTTTTTGCCCTCGCGGATGTCGCTGCCCACCGGCTTGCCGATGTCCACGCCGATGACGTCCAGGCAGTCGTCCCATATCTGGAACGCCATGCCCAGCGCGTGGCCGTATCGGCGCAGTGCATCCTGTTCCGCCGGGCTGCCGCCGCCGATGATGGCGCCTCCCAGTGCTGCATGCTCGAACAGCTTCGCCGTCTTTTTCTCAATCATGGTGAGGAACAGCTCCTCGTCGATGTCGGCGCGCTCCTCGAATCCCATGTCGAGCTGCTGCCCCTCGCATATCTCCCGGGCCATGACCGCGATGTTGTGCGCCAGCCGTCGCTCCACCTCTGCGGGCAGCTGCTCCGCCGTCGCGGTCTCGAAGGCCATGGCGAACAGGGTGTCGCCGGCCAGGATGGCCGTCGCCTTGCCATACTCGCGGTGGACGGACCGCTGTCCGCGCCGCATGTCGTCGTCGTCCATGATGTCGTCGTGCACCAGGGTAAACGTGTGCAGGAGCTCCAGGGCGGCGCCGTACTGTACCGCCCCCTCAGGGTCGCCGCCGACCGCATCGCAGGCCAGCATGGCGATGAGCGGCCGCAGCCGCTTGCCCCCTGCTTCGGGAAGATGCCGGACCGCGTGGTAGAGCCGGGCGGGTTCCTCTCCTGCCACCGCTGCGGCTATGGCACCATCGATTTTCTCCCGCCAGGGGGACAGCGCCCTGGTTAACGCATCCATACGTCGACCTCCCGCAGCTCGTCGAGCGTGCGGCATCCGGTGAGAAACATGGCGGTTTTCAGGGCCTGGAGCGTGGTCTCCAGCATTGTCTCTGGATGATCGCCGATAAAAGCGGCGGCCATGCCGGCTGCGTCAGCGCCCAGGGCGATGCCCCGGGCCACGTCAAGCCCCGTGCGGATGCCGCCCGTCGCGATGACCACCATGCCCATGTCACGGCAGACGTCTGCAACCTCGAGCACCGACAGGGGCGTGGGGATGCCCCAGTCCCGGAACAGATGGCCGAGATGCTCCTGCACGCGTTCGCCGCGTTCCCCTGCCCGGTGGGCCTCGATGGCCGCGAACGAGGTCCCGCTCATGCCGCCGACGTCGATGCCCGCAATGTCGATGTTGCAGAGACGGGCTGCCACGTCGCGGGAGATGCCGGCGCCGGTTTCCTTGACCATGACCGGGGTGGACAGCGACGCGGCAAGCGCCTCCAGCTCGTCGTATACGCCCTTCGCCCGCCGGTCGCCCTCCACCTGCACGCATTCCTGCAAAAAGTTGAGATGCACCGCGAGCACGTCGGCGTCGACCATCTCGATGGCCCGGGCTGCCATGTCCGCCGTATCCCGCCATTCCAGGAGCTGCGGCGCCCCGATGTTGGCCAGGACGAGCGGAATATCGTACCCGGTGACCACCTGGTAGCTCTCCACTGCCGCCTCGTCCTCGAGAGCCACGCGCTGCGAGCCGACGCCCATGCCGATGCCGTAGCGCTCGGCCAGCTCCGCCAGTCGCCGGTTCAGCGAGGTGGCATCCGGGCAGCCGCCGGTCATCCCGGCGATGATAATGGGCGCGTTCATCTCGGCGCCGAACGCCCGCCAGGATATGTCGACCTCGTCCATGTCGACCTCGGGCAGCGCGTTGTGGACAAAATGGACGTCGTCCCAGTAGTTGTAGCTCGACGCCACGTCCTCCCGTTTTGTGATATCGATGTGGTCCTGCTTCCGTTTATTCATGGATGCTCACCATGGTGCCGTGGACGTCGCCCTGGAGCGCCTGCCGGAGCCTTCCAGCCTTGCCTCCGTTGATGACGGCCACGTCAATACCGGAATATGCCATCTCCTTTATAGCTTTCACCTTGCCGGCCATGCCCGCGGTGACGTCGGCGCCGTCAACGTCGTCGAACGCCGCCCCGGACAGCTCGTCGGGGGTGCACCGCGCTATCACTGTTTCAGGCCGCTTGGGGTTCCGGAGGATACCGTCCACGTTGGTGACAAATATCGCCCGGTGGGCGGACAGTCCGGCGCTCAGCCGCTGCATGAGCACGTCGCCGGACACGATGGCCACCTCTGGCTCGATGAGCACGTCGCCGAAGGTCACCGGGGTCAGCCCCGCCGTCACAGCCTGCCGCATCCGCTCGGTGAAGCCTTCGTCGAGCGAGGGAAAAGGAGGAAGCGATACCGCCGCGATGCCGGCCTGATGCATCGCGGTCAGCAATCGAAGGTTGAGATCCCGGACGGCGGCATGGGTCACCGCCACGCCTTCAAGAACGTCGGGGCCGCCGCCCTGCTGGAGGCCGTAGCGCTCCGCCTGGGGATGGCCATAGGAGCCGGCGCCGTGTACCACCATGACGGGCTCGTCGGCGGCGGCCAGCTCGTGGGCCAGGCGCTGTGCCACATCGGCGCGGTAGCAGCATTCCCGGCGTTTGTCGGTGACCACGGAGCCCCCGAGCTTGACGGCTATCATTGCTGCTCCACCACGGCCTCGTGTTCACCAGCCTCTATGTGCAGCATGTCGCCGGTCTTGATGTCGGCAAGGTCGACGTGGTCTATGCATGGGATGCCGGCCAGGATGGCGCCCGTGGCCACTATGGTCTCGGTTTCCTCGTTGACAATGGCAGCGGGGCCGACCCCGTTGGCTGCCAGGCCGTAGATGACGTAGGAGCCCACGGTGGAGCCCTTGCCGCAGGGAAACACCAGCACTTTGCCGGTGACGCATTCGCCTTCGAGCTCGTGTCCTTTTTCGATGACCACGCCCGTCTGGGGGTCGACGCCGCCGTAGAACCCGATGGGCTCCCGGGAGACCAGCGCCTCGCCGCTCGCCTCGCCCGGGTTGATGGTTCTCGCGTTCATGCTTCCTCCACGAGTTTTCTGATGTTGTTGAACACGACCTTTTGCTGGCAGAAGCCCGGCAGGTAGGTGGCCGCCTTGCCGGAGTTGACCGCCGTCGTGGAAAACATGTCCTCGATGGGCGAGACCACCATGCAGGTGTCGGCAACGATGTGCCCGCCCGCCCGTTCGATGGCTTCGTTGAGGCCCATGCGCTCCGCGACCTCCTTGGTGGCCCGCGACGTGCATATCCAGAGCTCCCGCTTGAGCGTCCTGCCCTCGATGAGCTGTGCGATCTCGATTATCTCCCGGAGCGAGGCGTGCGGGCAGCCGGCGATGACCACGTCCGGTTCCTCGCCGGTGTTCAACGCCGCATATGTCTCATCGAGCTCCTCCGCGCCGACGTGGACGGTTTCCAGCCCATCTGTTTCGGCGTCGTCTGCCTCCGGGGTCATGTCCTCGACGTGGTACAAAGCGACGGCGCCGGAGGCCGCCATTGCCGCCCCCAGGCCCTTGAGATGGTCGGTGTTGGCCCGCTCGATACCCCGGAAGTAGGGAACCCTGTTCTGCACAGTTTTGCCCACAAAATGGCCGAGCGCCCCGAAGTCTGCGGTGTACTCCATCTCCGCGTCCACCTCGACCAGGATGTCCGGCTGCCGTGCTTCGTCGCGATGCAGGCCGTAGTTGGGCGTCAGCCCGGTGACGGCTGCGGCCAGCGCCGACGGCCCACCCTCGCGGTTGGTGCGGGCGCCGATGACGCTGTTAGCAAATGACACCGCCGATGACTCCGCCCAGGCGATGTGCTCCCGGAAGCGCGGGAGGTTGCCCGCAAGATATGGGGTGCAGGTCGCGGTGGCCACGATGCCCATCTGACGGAAGGCCTCGATGATGGCCTGCTGTTTTTCGGCAAAATCTGAAGGGATGCCCAGCTTTTTCCAGTCTTCCAGGTCCATGCCCGCCGGGTTGAGAAACGTCAGCGTTTTCACCTTGGCTCCCCTGTCCGCGAAGTCCTCAAGGAACGCGAGGCCGGGGTCGCCGATGGATTTATATGAGACGCCGGAGACCTGCACCGATTCCACGGGAATCATTTTATCGGCTCCGTAGACGTCGCCCAGCCGGACCAGCAATCGCATGAGCCGCGCGGTCACCTCGCCGTCCTCGCCGTCCAGCATGCGCTCCTGCTCTGGTGTAAGATACATCAGAGGTATATCGCCGGTCGTTTATTAAATGTTGAGGATGGCCTGCCCGGTGAGCGCGCCGCCGTCATCGTGCGAATGTATGATTTATATATCTATTTTGCATATGTACGTGATGTCACAGTACAGCACTATCTCGGTGCCGCAGCCATTGCACGACGAGCTCCGCCATAACATCAAGGGCAACGCCCGCCTCGGCTACTCGAGCATCGCCGAGTTCTGCAAGGAGGCCATCCGCCTGCACATGGCCAACATTCGCCGTGAACGCCGGGGTGCATTCATCGAGCGGCTATACCTCAACGACCTTTTCAAGCAGGTTGAGCTCCTCGCCGAGATGCAGGGAGGCGAATACCGGGCGTCTTTCGAGCAGAGCCGCAACCCCGCCTGCCTGGTCGCCCCGGACGGCACCATCCGCAACTGCAACAACGCGTTCGTCGACACCCTGGGGTACGCCAAAAAAGAGCAGCTGCTCGGCAAAGACATCGCCGCGGTGTTCACCAATACCGGCCAGCTCAACGAGCTCATGAGCCGCGCATACGACGGCAACGTGGAAAACCACGAGGTGCAGCTGCAGCGCCGCGACGGAAAGTCATTCGACTTCCTGATGAGCGTAGGCGCCATACGGGACAACGGCGACATACGGCGCTACATCATGACGGGCACCGACATCACCGTCCGGAAAAAAATCGAGGGCAAGATGCAGCGGGAAAACCAGCTGTTCCGCATGCTGCTCAACGAGATATATGACACCATCGCCGTCGTCCAGGACGGCAAGATAAAATATGCCGCCGGCCAGTCCACCCTCTCCGGCTACACCTCCGAGGAGCTGGTGGGCATGCGGCTGTCCAACCTGCTCACCGAGGAGGGGCTGGCAAAGGCGCAGCGGCGGTACGAGCGGGCCGTCGCCGGTGAAGACATCCCCTCGATCACCAGATATGCCATCAAAACCAAGGACGGCAAACAGCTGGACATCGAGGCCGCCACCCGGGTGATAGAATTCGAGGGGAAGCCGGCGCTGCTGTCGGTGTTCCGGGCCACCGGGGACTGAAACCCAATCTTTAGATAGGCTGCCCGGCATTCATACCATGCATCATGGAGGCACGTTTCTGCAGCCCGGCCGCCTGAATGAATACGAGGCCAAGCAGGTGCTGCGCGACTGCGGCATCTCCTGCCCCCGGGAGACCCTGCTCACCGACGACCACATCCCGGACGACATATGCTACCCGGCCTACGTCAAAATCTGCTCCCGGGACATCGTCCACAAGAGCGACGCCGGCCTGGTCGCCAGGGCACGCTCACGGGATGAGGCCGAGCAGATGGTCCACGACATCCGGGAGCGGGCACGCCGGGCGTTTCCCGACGCCATGATACAGGGCATCCTGGTAAGCGAGGATGTATCAACAGGGGACAGCCGGGAGCTCATCCTGGGCACCACCCGGGACCGCGACTTTGGCCCCGTGGTCAGCCTGGGCATCGGCGGCGTCTCAGCCGAGATATACGCAGACGTAGCCTTCCGGGCGCTGCCCCTCAAGAAAAGCGACGTATATGACATGCTCCACGAGCTGCAGGGCCGTGCCATGCTCGCTGCCTTCCGCGGCAAACCACCGGTCAACCTGGCGGCGCTGACCGATACGGTCCTGGCGTTTTCCTCCCTGCTCGTCGAGCATCCCGAGATAGTGGAGGGCGACGTCAACCCGCTGCTGGTCGACGGCGAGGGTGCAACTGCGGCCGACGCCTACCTGGCGGTGGAAAAATGAAGCTGGAAAAGCTGTTCCGGCCGGACAGCGTGGCCGTGGTCGGCGCGTCGCGCACACCGGGCAAGGTGGGCAACATCATCCTGCAAAACCTTATCAGGTTCGAGGGCGACGTCTACCCGGTCAACCCGGGCGCGGACGAGATCCTGGGCCTCCGCTGCTACGGCAGCGTCAAGGACATCGGCGACGTCGACATGGCCGTGGTATGCCTGCCACAACACGTCGCCAACCGGGCCGTCAGGGACTGCCGCGATGCCGGTGTCGACATCGTCGTCGTCGTCACCTCCGGCTACGGCGAGGTGGGCAACGAAGCAGCCGAGCGGGAGCTCCTCGACATCGTTGCCGGGACAGGAACGCGCATCCTGGGGCCCAACTGCCTCGGCGTGTTCAACGCGCATACCGGCCTGGACACCCTGTTCATCCCCGAGGAAAAATCGGCGCGCCCCCGGCCGGGAAACGTCTCCATCGTCACCCAGAGCGGCGGCGTCGGCTTCATGATAATGAACGAGCTGGGCCATGTCTCAAAATATGTGAGCTACGGCAACCAGCTCGACATCAGCGAGTTGGAGATCATGGAGGCCCTGCGGGACGACGAGGACACGGCGGTCATCGCCAGCTACATCGAGGCCCTCAAGGACGGCCGGCGGTTCCTCGACGCCATGCGGGACATCACCGCCCGCAAGCCCGTGGTCATGCTCAAAGCCGGGCGCTCCGTGCGGGGCAAACAGGCCGCCTCGTCGCACACCGGCTCCATGGCAGGGTCGGAGGCCGTCTACGGCGGCGTGCTCCGGCAGGCCCACGTGGTCCAGACCTCCACGCTGGCTGAAACCATCGACGCCGCCACCTCGCTGTCCCGATGCCCGCCGCTCCGGAACGGCGACATCGCTGTGGTGACCAACTGCGGCGGCATGGCCGTCATGGAAACCGACATGCTCTCCAGCGACGACAATCCATTCGACCGGCTGCTCCCCCGGCCATGGCAGCGCCATCTCCAGCTGGTGGACTTCAGCGAGAAGCTGCAGCACCGGCTCGACGAGCTGCTGCCAGCCCATGCATCCACGCGCAACCCCGTCGACCTCGGCGGCGACGCCGACGCCGACGACTACCGCCGGGTGCTACATCTCCTGGGAGACGAGGAAGCCATCGACGGCGTCATCGCCATCGGCACCCTGCATCCCGCCTCAATCGACGGCGGCAAGCTCGCCCTGGTCTTCCAGCGCTTCGCCGAGCGCTATAGCAAGCCGTTCCTGGTTTCTCTGGGCGTCGAAATCGAGGGCAAGACAGAGCGGGGTTCCAGCGAATACTACAAGCCCGTCTCCCGTATCAGCCTGCTTGAGGACGCCCTGAAGGAGCTGGGCATCCCCGTGTACGGGACGCCGGAGCGGCTGGCCAACGGCATCCGGGCCCTGCACGCCCATGGCAGATGGCAGCGCATCGACGAGAAAGATTTTTAAGCACCGCCGTGGCTATAGATAAGCATGCTTTCAGATGAACAGGGACAGCGAGCGGTGCGCTACGCCCGCCAGGTCGTGGAACACCATGTTCGCGGTGAAGAGATCCCGGAGCTAGAGGCCGAAAAACCGTTCACCGGGAAAGCCGGTGCGTTCGTCACCCTCAACTGTCATCCGTCGGGCGACCTCCGCGGATGCATCGGCATCCCCGAGCCCTCGATGCAGCTTGCCGCAGCATTGCGGGAGGCGGCCACGTCGGCCACCCGTGACCCGCGCTTTCCCCCATTGCAGCCGGATGAGCTCGATACAATCACGGTCGAGGTCACGGTGCTGACGCCGCCCGAGAAAATCGAGTGCGACGAGCCCGAAAACTATCCCTCCTGCATAGAAGTCGGCCGGGACGGGCTCATCGCCGAGCGACATGGCCGCCGCGGGCTGCTTTTGCCCCAGGTGCCCGTCCAGCAGGGATGGGACGCGGAAACATTTGTATCGCAGACATGCTGGAAGGCAGGCCTGCCACCCGACGCATGGCTGGACGACGACACCAGGCTGTACCGCTTCCAGGGCCAGGTGTTTAGAGAAACGGAGCCACATGGCGACGTGGTCCGGGAAACACTGGACGATGAATGACCGGGCGGCCTATCTGCAGTGCAAGCGCATACCCGTCAGTTTCAGCAGCGACGACGACATGGAGGCGCTGTGGGAGGAGCACGACGCTGCGATGCACCGCCGGCCCGGTGAGCAGCCCGGGCAGTCCCTGCTCGACCTCAAACTCGAGCTGGCCCGGCGCATCTACCATGACTGCCATTTCTGCGAGCGGCGCTGCCACGTCGACCGGGCAGCCACGCAAGGCTACTGCGATGTCGGTGATGCAGCCGTGGCGTCGGAGTTCCTGCATTACGGCGAGGAACCCATGCTGGTGCCCTCGCACACCATTTTTTTCACCGGGTGCACCTTCACCTGCATTTTTTGCCAGAACTGGGATATCTCGCAGCGGCAGAGCGGCATGTACGTTCGGCCGGAGCAACTCGCTGCCGTCATCGAGCAGCGAGACGGCGTCAACGTCAACTGGGTCGGCGGCGACCCGACGCCCAACGTGCCCTACATCCTGGCGACCCTGCGGGCCTGCAGCCGCGATGTCCCGCAGGTATGGAACAGCAACATGTACTGCAGCCACGAGACCATGCGGCTGCTCGACCACGTAATGGATGTCTACCTGACCGACTTCAAGTACGGCAGCGACACATGCGCGGCAAAGCTCTCCGACGCCCCCGAATACTGGGACGTTGTCACCCGCAATCACTGCATCGCCGCCGGCCAGGGCGACCTCGTCGTCCGCCATCTGGTCATGCCCAATCATGTTGAATGCTGCTCGCTGCCCATCCTTGAATGGCTCGCCGACAACGTGCCGGAGGCATCGGTCAACGTCATGGACCAGTACCGGCCCTGCTACCAGGCCAGCGAGCACCCCGGCATCGACCGCCGCATCAGGCGGGAGGAATACCGCCGGGTGGCTGAATATGCCCGGGAGCAAGGGCTGCATCTTGTCGGATAGCTCCGGAAGGAATAAAAAGCATCTTCCACTGTCCAACCGTGACCAAAAAACCGCTGCACGTCCGGCTCATCGAGACGTTTTTCCCGCTGCGCTTCATCCTGGCCAGGTTTACCCGGTTTGCCCCGATTGGAAAGCTCGCCGACAAAATATTGTTCGAGCACGACGACCTCTTCTACCTGCCCAGGGACGACGTCATCGAGATAAACAGGGAGGTGGACGCGCCGGAGTCCATGGTGGTGCCCTCCCGGGTCGTCGAGCACTTCATCGACAGGGCAGAGCATCGCTTCATCATGGACTTCTGCATCTGCCGCGAAGCAGCACAATGCCAGGAGCATCCCATCGAGCTGGGCTGCCTGTTCCTGGGCGAGGCAACGAAGCACATCGACCGCTCGCTCGGCCATGAGGCAACACGGGAGGAGGCCCTGGCGCATCTCCGGCGATGCCGCGAAGCCGGCCTCGTGCACCTTGTCGGACGGAACAAGCTCGACACCCGATGGCTCAACGCGCATCCCGGCGAGAAATTGCTGACGGTCTGCAGCTGCTGCCCATGCTGCTGCCTGTGGCTCATGCTCCCCCGGCTCGAGGACGATATCGCCAGCAAATTACACCGGATGGACGGCGTCTCCGTTGCCGTTGGCGACGCCTGCACGGGCTGCGGCGCCTGCATCGACGTCTGCTTCGTGGATGCCATATCCATCGAAGACGGCCGGGCGGTCATCGGCCAGGCATGCCGCGCCTGCGGGCGCTGCGCCGAGCTCTGCCCCGGGCAGGCCATCACCGTCAGCATCGATGCGGATGCGGTCGAGCGGGCCGTCGAGCGCATCAACGACGTGGTGGACGTCTCGTAGTATTTGTTTCCATGCGAGGTTAACGTTATATAGCCGCTCTATATGGGGAGACAAGGATACCATGAACACGAAACTATGGCTTGTTTTTGGTGCAGCGCTGGTCATGCTGACGGCGCCGCTGGCGGGCACCGTTCACACCTCGTTTTCATCTGACCGCATTCCAGCAGTGACAGCTGACAATGACCTCGACCCCCTGGTCGACCTGTCGCTCACTGTAGACATCCTCCGTGTCAGGAAGATGGATGTCGTCATCGGGCAGCCGCCGTCGTTTTCGGTGCGCGTTACGGTCAACGGCGATACCTGGGAGAGCGACATCCTGGAGGACTTCGACGTCTGGGATGGGGGCAGCGCAAGCTTTGACATCCCCGACGACGAGGCAGCGGCGGCGGTCACCATCGAGGTGCTTGAGGGCGGCGAGGCGATGGATGTCTCCGGCGACGGCTCCCTGGAGCTCACCTACGATGTCAGGCGGGGCGACTGGACCGGCGACGATGTCCGTGGCGACGGAGACGGCTACGGTCATGCAACCGGGAGCGAGGACAACGAGAGCGACACCACCGATTACGAGATATGGTTTGACATCGGGTTCAACGACTACGACGGCGACGGCCTGACCTACTGGGAGGAGGAAAACGTGTACGGCACCGACCCCGCGCAGAGCAACCTGGGTGACGATGCGGACGAGGACGGCGTGCCCATCGAATGGGAGGACCGCTGGGGCTACGATCCCTTCACCTGGGATGACCACGCCGGGCTTGACCCCGACCGGGACGGCCTGCAGAACACCGAGGAATACATGATGCACCAGTGGCTGGCCGACCCATTTCGGCGGGACATCTACATAGAGAACGATTACATGGAACCCCATAACGGCATCACCCCCGTCATTCCCGAGGAATCCCTGCAACTGCAGTATACGTCGTTTGCGGAGCACGACATCATGCTGCTGGTGGACGACGGCCTCATGGGCGGCAGCGATGTCGTCCCCTACCGGGAGATGAGCTGGGGCGACTACGAGGAATACTATGCCGACTACTTCCTGCACGGCGACCCCGACAACCCCCGCCGGGGGGTCTTCCACTGGGCGCTCATCATCCACGACGCCAACCGGGTGTTCGGTCGGGGGGTGGGCGGATTCAATTTCATGCGCGACTCCTTCGCCATCTGCAGCGCCTACGTCCAGCGGTGGCGTCCCTGGGAGGAGGGCATGGTCGTGGGCCACGGGGGCACTTACATGCACGAGCTCGGTCATCAGCTTGGATTGCCACATCTGCGCACGTTTCCCTGGCAGCCGGCCTACTGGCTCTCCGGCAGCTACCGGAGCTGCATGAACTACCGGTACAACTTCAAGATCGTGGACTACTCGGAGGGCGGCAACGGCGCCTTCGACCGCGACGAATGGAGCAGCCTGGACCTCGCCCGCATCGACGGATAGCCGCCGGAAGAGTTATAATGGCATGTCCATTTCAGCCCAGTGTACATGATTAAGGAAGAGGTAGGCAGGGTCAAGGAGGCGGAACAGCGGGCGGTGGAGCGCATCGACCAGGCCGAAAGCGAGGCTGACTGGATCGTCAAAAAAGCCCGGGAGAAGGCGGAGCAGGAGGCCCAGTCCATCATCGAGTCCGCCCGTGAGACGGTGGGCCGGCAGGTGGACCAGGCCCGCCGGGAGGCGGAGCAGGAGGCCTGGCAGGTGCAGGCGGAGGGCGAACGGGCCGCCGAGCGCCTCGGCAAGGCTGCCTCGTCCCGCGTCGAACAGACGGCGCACAACGTCGTGGATATGTTGCTGGAATAACATGCTGTTTCCATCCGAGATGAGCCGGGTTGCCATCCTCACGCACCAGGAGCAGAGCCACCAGCTCGTCGAACGGCTCCACCATGCCGGCCTGATGGAGATATCCCGCACCTCGATGGAAGACGTGGAAGAGGGCAGCATGCACCCCGAGGTGGACCGATGCGCCTCACGGGAGCTGCGCCTCACACGCATCCTCAACATTCTCAAGCAATATGAAAAAAAGCAGTCGGGCATACGGGCCATGCTGCAGCCATCCGTCCCTGAGCGGCGGCAGGTGCAGCCACGAACGCTCGACGAACAAATAGCCGCGGCGGATGAACTGCTGGAGGACATCGAACGGTTCGTCATCAACGCCGAGGACGACATCGAAGGCATCGACAAGCACCTCGACGCCCTGGAGGAGCAGCGGGCCAGGCTGGAAAAACTTGCCGTCCTGGACATCGACCTCGCCTGGCTGGGCACCTCCCGTTTCACGGTCATCGCCGCCGGGCTGACAGGCGACGTTGCTGCATTGTGTGGCTCGCTGGCGGACAGCCCCGTATATGTATACAGCGAGGCGGTGGACGAGGACGAATGGGCCGTGCTGCTGGTCGCCCATCGTTCCGATGCCGAGGCGATGCGCCAGGCCAAGCATTTCGAGGAAATCGAGATATCGGCCTCCGGCCCCCCCGAGCAGATGGTTTCCTCGCTGGAACGGGAAAAAAGCGACCTCGAAGCCAAAAAAAAGCAGCTGACGGACAGCCTCCGCGAGATATACCACCGGCGCCGGGACGTTATCCTCGCCATCCGGGAGGAAATATCGCTGGAAAAGGAACGCCGGGAGATACCGGAGCGCTTCGGCCGCACCCGCTACACCACGCTCATCCAGGGATGGTGCCTCGCCGGCAATGCAAAGCATCTTGAACGGCTGGTGGAGGAGGCCACCGACGGAGACGCGGCCTTTACCGCCGAGGTGGCGTCGCGGGACAGCGACGAGGCGCCGATACATCTCGACCTGCCGGGATGGGCGGGCTCCTTCCGGACGTTTCTGGAGCTGTTCGCGCTGCCCAAGTACAACGAGATAAATCCCTCCATGTTTCTCGGCGTTTCCCTCATCCTGTTTTTCGCCATCATGCTGGGTGACGCCGGCTACGGCATTTGTATCCTTGTTCCGTCGATATGGGCCTATCTCCGCCTCGGCAGGTACAGCGACACCATACATGACTGGTCGCTGCTGGGCATCTGGATGGGCATCGGGACCATCATCGCCGGCTTCCTGTTCAACGGCTTCTTCGGGGACTTCATCCCCCGCTTCATATATGGCAACCCGGACCGGACGTTTTACAGCGCAACGCTGCTCGGCGTTGAGCTGCCCATCGACGCGCTGCACAAGCCTCTCATCATTTTGTCGATGACCCTGCTCGTCGGGCTGGCGCATCTCAACCTGGGCATCCTGCTGGGTGCGTATCAGAACTTTAAGCGGGGGAGGATGAAGGACCTGGCGCTCGACCAGGCGGCCTGGGTGGTGCTCCAGCTTGGCGGCGGCGCCCTGATCGGCAGCATGCTGCTCGACCTGTGGACGCTGCCCTCCTGGCTGTATTATCTGTCTCTTGTCTTTACCGTGGTCGGACTCGTCGCATTGTTTGTCAAAAACGGCCCCATGGGCTTTTTCGAGCTGACGGGCTACATCGGCGACTGGCTGTCGTATGCGAGGCTGCTGGCCCTGGGGCTGGCCACCGCCGGGATGGCCATGGCGTTCAACATCGTCGCGGAGCTGCTGCCGTCGCTGATCCCCTATGTCGGGGTTGTGCTGGCCCCGGTGGTTCTCGTGCTCGCGCATCTCATCAACCTGCTGCTGCAGGCCCTGGGCGCCGGCGTCCATGCATTGCGCCTGCAGTACGTCGAGTTTTTCGGTCGCTTCTACGATGGGGGCGGCCGCAAGTATACACCCTTTCAAATAGAGAGAAAATATACGGAGGAAAAAATATGAAGAAAACTGTGGTAATAGGAGTGGCCCTCGTGGCCCTGGTGCTCTGTGCCGGACCCGCGTCGGCTGCCGGACTGGAAGACGGAGCGGCGGGCGAAACCCAGGCGAACATCCTGATCGGATGCATGCTGGCGGTGTCCATCGCCGGTATCGCCTCTGCGTTCGGCCTGGCATTTGCCGGCAACTCGGCCGTGGCGGTCACCGCGGAAAAACCTGAGCTGTTCGGACAGCTTCTGGTGCTCCAGGTGCTGCCCATGACCCAGGCGGTCTACGGCCTGCTCATCGCCGTTTTGCTTATGATGGGAGCCGGCCTGCTGGGCGGCGGCGCCGACCTGGCGTTGCTGGAAAACAGCGCCCTGGGGCTCGGCGGCATCGCCATCGGCCTGGTCGTGGGCCTGACCGGAATATCCGGCATCGGCCAGGGCATGGTCGCCGCGTCGTCGATATCGGCCGTCGGCCGCAATCCCGACGTAGCGGCCCGGGGTATCATCTTCACCGTGATGCCGGAGACCATCGCCATTTTCGGACTGCTGGTCGCCATCCTGCTGATGTCCGGCCTGAGCCTGCTGTAGACCATGTCGCTGGACTCCCTCATCGAGCGGATAGAGCGTGATGCGGCGCAGGAGGCAGAGCAGATCATCGAGGAGGCCGAGCAGCATGCCGACCAGATCATCCGGGAGGCCAGGGAGCAGGCCGAAAAAGAGGCCGAGGACATCCGCGGCCAAGGCGAGAAACAGGCCGCCCGCGCCCGGGACAAGACGCTGGCCGTGGCCCGCCGGAAGGCCCGCGAGGCCCGGCGGCAGGCCAAGGAAGACGTGATGCAGGACTGCCTGCAGCAGGTTCGCCAGCAGCTCGCCGAGGCAAACGGCGAGGCCTACGAGGCACACGTCCGCCGCTCGATACAGCAGGGCAAAGAGCGCTTCGGTGACTGCGCCGTGCTCGTCTCCCGCGAGGTCGACGAGGACATCGCCGCGTCGCTGGACGTGCCCGTCGAAGGCCGCATCGACAGCATCGGCGGCGTCATCGTTAAAAGTGCAGATGGCACCCGTCAGCTGGACGAGACCTTCGAGTCCATCCTGGAGCGGCGGATGGGCGACATCCGCATCCTGATGGCCGAGCACCTGTTCGAGGAGGAAAACGCGTGAACCTGGCCACTGTTCTCTGGGTTGGAGCCGCAGCCGCCGGCGTCGGGGTAGCCGCAAAGTTCATGCCGTCCATCATGTCGATAGCCGGTTTTACCTATCCCAACGCCAAGTTCAACGCCATCGGCGCCCCGTACATCGAAAAAAAGGGGCTGGCTCCGCTCGTGAACAGTGACACCCTCGAGCAGTTCGTGGGCAACGTCGCAGGCCGCGACTTCTCGCTGGAGGGCGACACCGTGATTGAGGTGCAGCGCAGCATCGACAGCTCGCTGGCCCGCATGGTCGAAATGGCCCGGAAGGATTCACCGGACACGGTTGCGCCGTTCTACAAGGCATATCTCCGGAAGCTCGACGCCCGCCCCGTCAAAGAGACCATCAAGGCCGCCATGCGCGGCGAGACACCCGGAGAACGGCGGGCACACTCGGACTGGGGCGCCATGCTGCTGCAGGAGCTACAAAAAGCGGACCGGGAGGAGCTGCTCAGGGCGCTGTCGGCACATGGCATGCACGAGGTCCGGGAGCACGTCGCCGACGACGCAGCTCCGGCGGCCGTCGAGTATGCGGTGGACCGCTACCTTATTGGACAGCTGCGCGACGTGGAGCTGCCCAAGCCGACGCGGCATACCCGGGACGTGTATGTCAAGCGCCTCGTCGACGTGATGAACCTCAAGGCCATCTTCCGGGCCAAGTATTACCATGTTGAAGACGTGGAGTCAATGCTGTTCGGCGAGGGACGCGAACTGGCCGGCTGGACGCTGGAGCACATGCTCAAAATCGATTCCATCCCCGAGATCGTTTCGCTGCTGGAGGGCACCGCCTACATCGACGCCCTGCGGAACGCCATTCCCCGCTACGAGGAGCAGGGGGTGCCGGCGCTGGAGATGGCGCTCGACGTGCAGCTCCTTCACCTTGTGGCCGACATGGCCCGCGACGACAGCATGGGCCTGGGCGCCGGCATCCGCTTCGTGGTGGAAAAAGAGTACGAGGCGCGCAACCTCAGGGCCGTTGCCAAGGGCGTGGCCGAGGGGCTGCCCGGGGAGCAGATATGGGACATGGTGGTGATGGCGTGAACGAGGACATGAAGATAGCGGTTATCGGCGACGCTGACACCGTGGCATTGTTCAGGCTGGCCGGCGTGGGCCGGGCCGTGGTGGCCGACGACGACGTCCGGGCCCGCTTCGACGAGCTGGTGGCGGAGGAAGACGTCGGCGTCATCATCGTTACCGAGCGCATCGCGCAGTCTATCATGAAAGAGATTACCCAGGTAAAGTTGCAGAGAGAGCTGCCCGTCATCGTGGAGGTGCCCGACAAGCAGGGCAAGATGGAGGAATGGGAGGACTCCATCGACATGCTGATACGGCGGGCGGTCGGAGTTGAGATTTAAATTGGAGCGTGAAAGTATGGCTGACAAGGAAGGAAAAATAGACAACGTGGCCGGGCCAGTGGTAAAGGCCACGGAGATGAGGGGAGCGAAAATGTACGACCTGGTGCGGGTCGGCGAGGAAGGCCTGATCGGCGAGATCATCGAGCTCAAGGAGGACCAGGCCACCATCCAGGTCTACGAGGACACCACCGGGCTGCAACCCGGCGATACCGTGGTCAACACCGGCATGCCCCTGGCCGTTGAGCTCGGTCCGGGTCTGATCACCGCTATCTACGACGGCATCCAGCGTCCGCTTCCCGACATCATGGAAAAATCTGGAGATTTCATCGCCCGCGGCGTCGAGGCGCCGGCGATAGACCGCGAGACGGAATGGGAGTTCGCCCCCCGGGTGCAGAAAAACGACACCGTCCGGGGCGGAGACATCCTGGGCGTGGTGCAGGAGACGCCCGTCGTCGAGTACCGGGTCATGGTCCCCCCGGACGTGGGCGAGGCAACCGTCAAATCCATCGAGAAGGGCAGCTATACCGTCGAGGACACCATCGCGGTGCTGGACGTCGACGGCGAGCAGCGCGAGATAGCGATGTTGCAGCGCTGGCCCGTCCGGAAGGCCCGGCCGGAGAAGAAAAAGCTGCCGCCGAGCATCCCGCTCATCAACGGGCAGCGCATCTTCGACACGTTTTTCCCCATGGCGAAGGGCGGCACCGCGGCTATACCGGGCGGCTTTGGGACCGGGAAGACGGTGTCGCAGCATCAGCTTGCCCGGTGGAGCGACGCCGACATCGTCATCTACATCGGCTGCGGGGAGCGCGGCAACGAGATGACCGAGGTATTGCGCGATTTCCCGGAGCTCAAGGACCCCCGGACCGGGGAGCCATTGATGAACCGGACGATATTGATTGCGAACACGTCGAACATGCCGGTGGCGGCCCGGGAGGCGTCCGTCTACACGGGGATCACGCTGGCCGAGTACTACCGGGACATGGGCTACGACGTGGCGTTGATGGCCGACTCGACGTCGAGGTGGGCCGAGGCCCTGCGGGAGATCTCCGGCCGGCTGGAGGAGATGCCCGGCGAGGAGGGCTATCCCGCCTATCTTGCGTCGCGTCTCGCAGGCTTTTATGAGCGGGCCGGCCGCATCAAGACCATCGGCAGCGGCGACCGGGAGGGCTCACTGTCCATCATCGGGGCGGTGTCGCCCCCCGGCGGCGATTTTTCGGAGCCGGTGACGCAGAACACGCTCCGCATTGTCAAGGTTTTCTGGGCGCTGGACTCTGACCTGGCCGACCGGCGTCATTTTCCCTCGGTCAACTGGCTGCGCAGCTACTCCCTCTATCTCGACCGGGTGCAGGAATGGTGGGCTGACAATGTCGGCGAGGAATGGCTCGAGCTCCGGAACGAGGCCATGGCATTGCTGCAGCGGGAGGACGAGCTCCAGGAGATCATCCGGCTGGTGGGGCCGGACGCGCTGCCCCCGTCGGACAGGGCGGTGCTTGAGGGCGCCCAGATCATCCGGGAGGATTTTTTGCAGCAGAACGCCTACCACGAGGTGGACACGTTTTGCCCCTCGGAGAAACAATATGAGATGCTGCGCATCATGCTCAAGTATTACCATCTGGTCAAGGATTTGGCTTCGCCGACGTTTGACTTCGACAGGGTCAAAAAGCTCGAATCCCGGGTGCGCATCTCCCGGCTGGGCACTGTGCCCAACGAGGAATGGGAGGAGCGCTTTCAGGAGATAGAAAAGCAGATGGAAACCGAAATCAAGGCACTGGAGGAATAAACATGGAAGGAATGGTCTATACCACCGTCACCGAGGTCTCTGGCCCCCTGATGATCGTCGACGAGGTCGAGGGCGTGGGCTACGGAGAGGTCGTCCACATCACGACGTCGGAGGGCGAAAAACGCACGGGCCAGGTGCTGGAGATAGGCGGCGGCCGGGCCGTCATCCAGGTCTTCGAGGGCACCACCGGCCTGGATACCGCTGACACCGCCGTCCGGTTTACGGGAAAGCCAATGCAGCTCGGGGTGACCGGGGACATGCTGGGCCGTATCTTCGACGGCACTGGGAACCCCATCGATGATTCCCCGGCGCCCATCCCGGATGACATGCGGGATGTCAACGGCTCGCCCATCAATCCCTCGGCGAGGGAGTACCCCCGAGACCCCATCCAGACGGGCATCTCCACCATCGACGGGATGAACACGCTTGTCCGGGGCCAGAAGCTGCCCATTTTTTCGGGCTCCGGTCTGCCGCACAACAACCTGGCGGCCCAGATAGCCCGGCAGGCGCAGGTGCGCGGTCAGGAAAACTTCGCCGTGGTGTTCTGCGCCATGGGCATCACCGCCGAGGAAGCCGATTTTTTCATGCGCGACTTCGAGGAGACCGGGGCCATCGAGCGGAGCATCCTGTTCCTCAACCTGGCTGACGACCCGGCCATCGAACGGCTCATCGCGCCGAAGATGGCGCTGACCGCCGCCGAATACCTGGCGTTCGACATGGACATGCACGTGCTGATCATCCTGACCGATATGACCAACTACGCCGAGGCGTTGCGTGAGATAGCCGCTGCACGTGAAGAGGTGCCCGGGCGGCGCGGCTACCCCGGCTACATGTATACCGACCTGGCGCAGCTGTACGAGCGCGCCGGCCGGATACAGGCCCGGGAGGGGTCCATCACCCAAATTCCCATTCTGACGATGCCGGACGACGACATCACGCATCCCATCCCCGACCTGACGGGATACATCACCGAGGGGCAGATCGTGCTGTCCCGGGAGCTGCAGAACAAGGGCATCTATCCTCCGATTGCGGTGCTGCCGGCGCTGTCCCGGCTCATGGCCGAGGGCATCGGCGAGGGCCGCACCAGGGCCGACCACCATCAGCTGTCCACGCAGCTTTATTCGGCGTATGCTGAAGGATGCGACCTGCGCGATCTGGTGGCCGTGGTGGGCGAGGAGGCGCTGACGGAGCGCGACCGCCGCTACCTCAAGTTCGCCGAGGCGTTCGAGGAACAGTTTGTGTCGCAGGGCGAGGAGGAAAACCGGACGTTCGACGAGACGTTCGACCTGGGCTGGGAGCTGCTCGGGATGCTGCCCCGGGAAGACCTGAAGAAGATAGACGAAAAATACATCGAGCAGTACTACCCGGAGTGATGGCATGGCTAAGGAGATAATGGAAGGCGTCAAGCCGACCCGCATGGAGCTCCTCGAGATACGCAAGCGGAAGGCCCTGGCCAGCAAGGGGCACGAGCTGCTGTCGCAGAAGCGAGACGCCCTTATCTCCGATTTTTTCGAGATCATCAAGAACCGGCGGGAGAAGCGAGAGGAGATGGAGGACAGGCTCCGCCGGGCGTTTACGGCGCTTATCCAGGCGGAGATGCTGATGGGCGAGGGCCAGGTGCGCGGGCTGGCCGAGGCGACGCGGGACGACCGCTCCGTCGAGCTGGACCGGAAACACGTGATGGGTGTTCCCATCGTGGCCTTCGATCTCGATGAGCGAGACGTCGAGCAGTACGGCGTGCTGGACACCTCGGCTGCGCTCTCCGAGGCCATCCAGAAGGGCCAGGAGGCGCTCCGGGAGACGATAGCCGTGGCCGGCATCGAGAGCAGCATCCAGCGGCTGGGGAAAGAGATTGAGAAGACCAAGCGCCGGGTGAACGCGCTGGAGCACATCTTTATACCCAAGCTGGAGGGCACCATCGAGTACATCGAGCGGCAGCTGGAGGAGCGGGAGCGCGAGGATTTTGTCAGGCGGAAGCGCATGAAATCGCTTATGGAGGCGGAGCATGGATAGCCTCGGGGAGGACCCTATTCTGGGCCAATTTTTCGATACGCCGGAGAAAAAGGCGCGATGGATGCGCCGTCTCAATCTGGCCTACATATTATGGATAATATTTGTTGTTATTGGCGTTGTGGTCTTTGTGGTCCTTCAGATGCTGTAACCTGGCGGTTTCCCCGAAAAAATATCGAAGCATTTAAATGCTATTAAGAGATACACTTGGAGAGGCGATAACAATGGCATTTACATATAAAAGCAAGGGGAAAGAATATACATTGTACACACGAGACGTCGAACTGAAGGGCGGAAAAACCCAGACCATCTATTTTTTCAGTGCCCGCACGCCGAAGAGCGGCAAGCCGACGGAGAAGCCAAAGGGATACGACGTCAAGGTAAACAAGCGAACCGGTCTGCCTTTCTTGAAAAAGAAATAGACCCGTTTCCCCCTCTTTCTCCCTTTTTTCAATTTTCTGAGCCGACCGATTCCAGCTGACTCATAATGTTCCATATCGCCGTTCGCCCATGAATGGGCACGTTGGGATCGTTCACCAGGTCGTCCAGCACGGAAAGCGCCGATGCAACCCGGACGTCAAGCGATTCATTGCTGCGCTGCAAAATGGCATGCACTTCCTTGGCCCCCCTTCGAATGTTCCGCGGCACGGATACATCGTCCTGTAGCTCTTGGAGGGCGTCGCAGATTTGGGCTACCTGTTGAGATGTCACGTTATCACCTAAAAACAAGGGGTGTAACGCTCCCCGACATAAAAAATTTGTGTCTCACCGGCCGTCCAGGGATCCCCCAACCGGCGAAGCGAAAGGTTTAAGAGCAAACAGTTCATTAAGGGATGGGAAGGGATGAGGATGCAGAAAGAGGAAATCATACAGCTCCATACCCTCTTCGCTCAGATAAAAAACGAGCTGGAGCAGGAGTCCCCGGACGGCGCATCCTTCGCGGAATACGAGGCACTCGACGTCCTGCCGCACCATGTCCACAAGTCAAAGGATGACCACAAACGCGCCGTCTTCGTACTGGGTAAGGGGCTAGCAGAGGTGTTTTCCCACGACAAATATTCTGGCACCGGACGGGTAGCACAGCGGCTCGCCAGAATGGAAGCGCGATTGCGATAGCCTGGGAGGCCTCCAGTAACCCCATCTGCGTGGCAATAGCTTTAAGTAGAACCCGCTTTTTTATACCCATGAAAAAGGCCGTCATTTCTCTCTGTATTCTCGGGTTGCTCCTCGGGGCCACGCTGCACGTTACCGACGCCTCATCCATGCATGCAGGCCGTTCGTTTCATTTCTCGCATCCCACCATACGTGAACATGGCGCCTACGCAGAGCTCTCCGTCGCGAACGCCACGATGACGCTGCAACACCAGGGCGAGCCCATGATGCCCTACGCCACGACAACCATGACGCTTCCGTTCGGCGCCACCATAAAAGATGTAGAGGTATACGTCAGCGGCGTCCACACCCGGCAGCTCGACACCAAAATCATGCCTGCTCCCCAGCCGGTGCCATGCACCATGCAGCCCATCGAGCCAGTACAGACGGAAGGCCCCGTCTACGACAGCGACGAGCTCTACCCCTCCAGCTGGCTGCAGTGGCACACCGGCGCCGGGCTGCGCGACGGCCGACACGTCACCTTTCTCACCCTGCAGGCGTATCCCGCCCGGTATGCCCCGCAGGCCAACCGGCTCCACTTCGTTGAACACATCCAGGTCGATGTAACCTATACGGAGCCGGCGCGGCAGACGCTGGCTGCAGACGGCGGCCTGCTGATCATCGCACCCGGGACGTTTACCGACGAACTGCAGCCACTGGCCGACCACAAAAACGGCTGGGGCATCAACACCGAAATAGCCACGCTCTCCCAGACAGCGGCCATGCAGGGGCGGGATACCGCGGAAAAAATCAAATACTACATCAAACAAGCCGTCGAACGAGACGGCATGTCCAACGTCCTGCTGGTGGGAAGCGCCGACCGGCTCCCCGCCCGGCTGTCCTACACCGACGACGGGCACGACACCCCGTTCATCACCGACCTCTACTACGCGGACATCTACGCCGCAGACGGCTCGTTTTCCTCCTGGGACACCAACGATAACGACCGGTTCGGCGAATACGACTACCAGGGAGAAACAGACGAAATGGACATGTACCCCGACGTCCAACTGGGAAGGCTGCCCTGCGACAGCGAGGCCGACGTCACCACGGTGGTCAACAAGATCATCCGGTACGAGACAACCGCGTTCGGCGCCCCATGGTTTGACCGCGCCGTCCTGGTCGGCGGCGACAGCCACGACGACGACGGCGAGGTCCTCGAAGGCGAATACACCAAGGATTACGCGGAGCGCTTCCTTGACGCGTTCGACGTCACCAAGCTCTACGCATCGGGGGGCGACCTGAGCGCGCAGGGCATCCGCCGGGAGATAAACGACGGTGCCGGCTTCGTGGACCTGTCCGGTCACGGCAATCGGTACAGCTGGGCGACGCATCCACCCGGCGACTTTGACAACTGGCTGGGGTTCACGGTCAGCGACGTGTCGCGGCTGTCCAACGACGGCATGTACCCGGTGGTGGTGCTCGACGCCTGCTCATGCGGCAACTTCGAGGACGGCACCTGCATCGCCTGGCAGTTCGTCAAGGCATCCGGCAGGGGAGCCATTGCGACCTACGCGGCCACCGCGCTCTCCTGGGGCTACCTGGGCTCCTACTGCGTGCAGGGGCTGTCGGGCTACGTCGACGTCCGCCTCACCGAGCACATCGCGGAGCGGGGGACCGCCGGCATTGCGCTGGCCCGGATGCAGGAGGACTACCTCAACAGTCATGCCAACCTGGACGCCATCGGCCTCAAGGTAGTGGAGGAGTTCGCCCTGTTCGGCGACCCCACGCTGGCCATCGGCGGACGCGGCGGCTGCAGCATCGGCACCCCCCGGCGGGGTCATCTCTACCTGTTCGGCAGCCAGCTCATGTCGACCTGGTTCGGCCGGACCATCATGGTCGGCCCCCTGGAGGTGTCCGCGACGACGAGCGACGACATCACCGCCGTCGAGTTCTACGTGGACGGCGAGCTGCAGCACACCGCCACCGAGCAGCCATTTACCTGGCAGTGGGACCAGCGCTCGTTTGGCAGCCGGACCCTGGAGCTCGTGGGCTACCGGGAGGGCGGCGGCACCTCGAATCATTCCATCGACGTCCTCTCCTTCAACTTCGGTCTATGAACACGGTCACCGTGGCGGGGCACATCGCCCTGGACCACATCTTCGACATCCCGTCGCATCCCGAGCCGGAACATTCCATTTATATCGAGCACCATGAGCGGCATTATGGGGGCGGGGCGGCCAACATTGCGTCCGGCATCGCCAGGCTTGGAGGGCACAGCCGGCTGCTCGCCGCCGTGCCCGAGGATTTCGCCGCCACCGACTACGCCGCCTATCTGGAAGAGCTGGACGTCGACCTGGCGGTCACCAGGTTTCCCGGCGGGATGCCCACGGCGTATATCTTCAACGACGAACAGTACCGGCAGATAACCTATTTCTCCTGGGGGGTCTCCGAGCACCTGCAGGATATCGAGGCCACCGGCGACCTCGTTCATCTCGCGCCCGTGCACCCCGTGTTTGCCTGCCGGATGGCCGACCGGGCTCGCTACCTGGCGTTCGAGCCCGGGCAGGACCTCCCCCGCTACACCGCCCGGCAGCTCTCCCACGTGCTGGAACAGGCCGATATGCTGTTCTGCAACGTCACCGAGCTGCACACCATGGCCGACATGCTCGACGTATCGCAGCGGCAGCTGCTCACCGACCTCGACGCAGTGGTAACCCGCGGGGAGCAGGGATGCCTGGTCTACGAGGAGGGCGAAACCCACGAGATACCGGCGGTGCCTGCCGACATGGTCGACCCCACCGGGGCGGGCGACGCCCATCGCGCAGCCGTCTGGGCGGCATTGCAGCGCGACATCGAGCTGCCCGTGGCCTGCCAGCTGGGCAACGTGGCCGCCGCCCTGACCGTCCAGCAGCATGGAGCACAGCGCGGGATGCCCGGCTGGGAGACGCTGCTGGAGCAGCACGCGCAGCATTTTGGCAGGGCAGAAAACATTTAACTGCACGATGCTTTACATCCAGCATGCTTCGCACCCACTACGCTGCAGATGTGAGCACCGACGACTGCGGCGACACGATTTCCATTGCAGGCTGGATAGAGGAGATACGCAACCTGGGCGGCATCGCCTTCGTTTTGCTGCGCGACAAAACCGGCATGGCGCAGATAACCTGCATCAAAAAGGAGCAGCCGGAATTGTTTGCCCGGCTGACCGAGCTCCCCCGGGAGAGCGTCATCGCCGCCACCGGCACCTGCCAGGAAAACAGTCAGGTGCAGCACGGCTGGGAGCTGCTCCCGGACAGCGCCGTGGTCCTCTCGGAGGCGGACACCCCGCTGCCCATGGGCGTCGCCGACAAGGTCAACGTTGACTTTGATACCCGGCTGGACAACCGTTTCATCGACGTCAGGCGGGACGAGGTACAGGCCATCTTCTCGATTCGCCATACCTTCATCGAGGCCACCTGCCAGTTTTTGAGCAGCGAAGGCTTCACCCATGTTCATACACCCAAGATAACGGTGTCCTCCCCCGAGGGCGGCACAGAGCTGTTCACCGTCGACTACTTCGGCCGCGACGCCTACCTCGTGCAGTCCCCGCAGGTCTACAAGCAGATGCTGATGGCCACCGGTCTCGACCGCGTGTACGAGATAGCATGGTATTTCCGGGCCGAGGAACACGACACCTCCCGGCATCTCAACGAGTCCACGGCCATCGACGTCGAAATGGCGTTCATCGAGGACGAGGACGACGTCATGGCCGTCATCGAGGGCATGGTCACCGCATCGCTGAAAGCCATCCAGGAAAAACATCCCGGGGTGCTTGAGCTTCTCGACGTGGAGCTCCCCACGGCGGAGCCGCCGTTCCGGCGCATCCACTACGACGAGGTCGTCGACATGCTATCAGGGCGCATCGACATCGAATGGGGCGACGATCTGGGCACCGACGAGGAAAACCTGCTCGGCGAGCTGATTGACGACGACTTCTACTTCATCACCAAGTTTCCCTTGGAATCCAAGCCCTTCTATGCGATGCCCGACGACAGCCATGCCCGGGCCTTCGACCTCGCCTGCCGGGGCACCGAGATATGCTCCGGGGCGCAGCGCATCCATGATGCAGCGCTCCTCGAGGAGCGCATCGCCGCGCTGGGGTTGAACCCCGACGATTTCGATGAGTATCTCAGGGCGTTCCGCTACGGCATGCCCCCGCACGGCGGCTTCGGTTTCGGCATCGAGCGCTACCTCATGAAAATCCTGCAGCTTGGAAACGTCCGGGAGTGCATCCTGTTCCCGCGGGATAAAAAACGGCTGACGCCTTAGTCCTGCCTTAGTCCTCGGGCACCCGCCGGATGCTGTCAAGCAGGGTGCCGTCCATCCATTCCACGACCGCCACGACCTCGCTGCCGAGATCGGGCTGCGGCGGCGCCTGGCCGCAGATGTCCTCCGCCTCTTTTTTGATGTCCTCGATGGGTCGGATGGGCAGGTCCGTGTTATGTGTTGCGTCCAGCAAATCCCGGCGCCGGGGGTTTATGGCGATGCCCCGCTCGGTTATGATGACGTCGATGAGCTCGCCGGGGCCGACCAGGGTGGTGACCTCGTCTCGTATCATGGGCGTGTTCCCCCGGTGAGAGGGGATGACCAGGATGGTGCACCGGGCGAGGAGGCTGTTCTGCCAGCCGCCGACGCCGTGCAGGAGCATCCCGTCTGAATGGGTGACCACGTTGCCGTTGAAGTCGACGTCGACCTCGGTGGCACCCAGGACGACGAGATCGGTCATGGACACCGTTGATCCCTTTGAGTGAAAGTTGTAGTAGGTGTTCACGTCGTAGGATACATGGCGGGGGTTGTCCCGAAGGCTTTCCACGGCCGCCAGGTCGAAGCTCTGCCCGTCCAGCACGTAGTCGCCGAGTCCTTCCTCCAGCATGTCGACGAGGTAGCCCGTGGTTCCCCCGTTCATCGTCCGGGCCGTAACCTCTTTGCTGCGCATGATGTCCCGCAGGTATTTCACGAAGGCCAGCGAGGTGCCGCCGGCCCCGGCCTGGAAGCTGAAGCCGTCCCGGACGATGCCCGCGGCGTCGGCGAACCGGGCCGCCATTTCGGCCATCTGCAGCCTGGCGGGGTCGTCGGTTATCTCGGTGGTCCCGGACACGATTTTTTCCGGGTCGCCGATGCGGTCCATCGTCGCCACGTAGTCCACGTAGCTGCCGTCGATATGCCAGGGATAGCAGGGAAACTCGACCAGGTTGTCGGTCACCACGACCACATGGTCGGCATACCGCACGTCAGCCTGCGCGTAGCCCAGCGGGCCGCACGCCGAGGGACCATGCAGGCCGTTGGCGTTGCCGTAGGGGTCTGCGGCGGGCGCGGCCATCACCGCGATGTCGATGTGCACGTCGCCGTCCTGCACCGCCCGGTGCCGGCCGCCGTGGGAGCGCAGGACGGCCATGCCCCGCATGTGGCCGCGGGAGCAGTACACTCCCAGCGGGCCGTTCAGGCTTCCCTCGACATGGTGGACCACGCCGTTGTCCATGTGCCCGATGACGGGCTCATGGCAGGGAAACGAGGCGCTGGGAAACCACCGCAGGTCTTTTACGCCCAGCCGGGCTGTTAGGTCGAAGACTGCGTTGGCGACGAGGTCGCCGTTCCGGAAATGGTGATGCGTGGAGATGGTCATGCCGTCGCGGAGGCCGCAGCGCTGTAGCGCCGTTTTGAGGTCGCCGACGACCTTGTTGCCATCCCGGGGGTAGTCGATGCATGAGGGAACGGGCGGTGCGGCTTTGGTGCCCGTCGGCCGATGCCCGTTGACGCCCTTGAACGGCGTTGCAGGCTGTCCGTTGACGTGGGTGGGTACGAGCCGCCCGGCTGCGTTTTCCACGAGTGTGTAGGTTCCCTCGGTCATGGTATCAACAGGGGGAGGAATGTTTTTTTCGATATAAATGCGTTTGCATACCGGAGAGAGAGAATGTTTTTTACAGTGCGCCGCGGGTGGCTGCTTCGCCGCAGGCACAGCTCCGCTGTTCCGGGAGGGCTGCGGCAGTGTGGAGCAGGATATCGACGGCGACGTCGTGCATCTCCTCGTAGATGGCGGCGATTTCGTCGGCTGAGAGCCCGGTTTGCAGTCCGGCGGCCATGTTTGAGACCACGCACAGGGATGCGTAGCAGATGTTGGCTTCGCGGGCCAGTACGGCCTCCGGGCCCAGGGTCATGCCGACCACGTCGCCGTGCTGCTGCAGCATCTCGATTTCGGCCGGGGTTTCAAAGCGGGGGCCGTGGGTGGTGATGTATACGCCCTCGAACACGCTTCCCTTGGAGCTGGCCGCGTCGAGCAGCGTCTGCCGGGTCTGCGGGCAGAACGGCTGGCTCAGGTCGACGTGGACGGGGCCGTCGTCGAAAAACGTTGTCACGCCGGTGAAGTCGATGAAGTCGTCCGGTACCACCAGTCCGCCCGGCTGTACGCCCTGGCGCATCGACCCGACGGTGCTGACCGCCAGGATGCGGGTTACCCCGCAGTTTTTGAGGGCCTGGATGTTGGCGTGATGGTTGATACGATGCGGCGGGATGCCGTGGGTTGCCCCGTGCCGGGGGAGGAAGAAGAGCTCCCGGTGTTCGTGCTGTACCCGGGTGACCGTGAGGCTGCCGTATCCGGTTTCGATGTCGACGGGGTCGCCCTGCATGTTGTAGATGCCGGTGCCGCCGATGATGCCGATGCGCATACAGTGCATCATCCCTCGCTATATATAAACATGCGGTTTTTTCACAATAGTTAAATAGGGGCGGCACTTACAGACACCGGCATGCACAAAGCACCCTGCGAAACAGCCGTCTGGGACGTCCTCCCCTGCCTGCGAAGCGCCCTCGCCCGCCGCCTCAAACAACGCGGCATGCGGCAGACGGACATAGCGGAGCTGCTCGGCGTGAGCCCGGCAGCGGTCTCCCAGTACCTGTCAAAAAAACGGGGCTGCAGCGACCTGGTGGAGGAGGCGGCATGCGAGGAACTCGACGCATCTGCCATGGCTATCATGGACGGCGCGCCCGTAACACGCGAGCTTTGCCGGCTCTGCCGGATCATGCAGCGGTGCACGCTGGGCGTAGAAGTACCCTGCTGAAAGCGCCCTGCACATGCAGCCATCTGTTTATCGAGCGTAAAAATACCAGAAAATATCCGCGGGAAGGAAGGAAAAAGCCGGAGCGGACTGCTCCGGCAGGGAAAAGAACACCCAGCGGATGTGCAGGGCTACTTTTTCTTCTTGCTGGTCTTCTCTTTCTTAGCTGTTTTTCTGGCCATGATGACCACCTCTTTTTCCTGTTTTTCAATCGGTCGATCAGAGAGCACATGCCGCAGGGGTTCACCATCGGTCGTCGTCGTCTTCGTCGCTCAGAGAAATGTCGTCATCGTCGTCATATATGCCGGTGTCACCGTAATCGTCGTCGTCTTTTCTTTTTCTGTCCTGTTTCTGTTTTCGTTTCTCCATTTCACTCACCGTTGAGGATGCAGCACATCCTCAAGGGCCATATCCCCGGATATGTTAAAAAACACTGCTCTCGGAATCCAGTGCATCACGAAAAAAAATCGGGCATCCCCCGGTCTTTGCCCGGGATTGGACAGCAAACCGCACGTCATATCTTGCCCATCTAGGGAATGTCCAGCGGAGACAAAAACTCCCGGTCCGCCTCGAGCACCGTGATAATCTCCTCGTCCCGTATCCCCAGCGGCATGATCCGATGTTTCAGCATCTGCTTCAGATCCTGATACGAGGGCGCCACGATAAAAATCGCCAGCTTGTGCTCACCCGATATCTGGTAGACGCGCAGCACGTTGGTCACCCGCTTTATCTTTTCCGTCACCTCGTCAACATCGGAAAACGACACGGGGTTGGCCAGGATGATGGCGAAAAAGTTCAGGCCCAGCACGGTCTTATCTATCAATGCCGTATACCCCTGGATGATGCCGGCGTCCTCCATGGCCTTTATCCGGTCCCGGATGGTGGTCTCGGAGCGCTGCAGTTCCTCCGCGATTTCCTTGTAGGTCATCCGGGCGTCCCGCTGCAGCAGATGCAGGATTTTTTTGTTGATGCCGTCGATTTTCACGCATCCTATATTGCCCCCGGCGCTAAAAAATTTTTGTTGTCAGCCCAGCCGTGCATCGGCGACCACGGCCTGCCCGTAGGAGATGCCGCCGTCGCCCGCCGGTACAGCCCGGTTGCGGATGCAGCGGAGGCCGGCCTGCTCGACCCTGGCGGCGACGACCCGGGAGAGATGCTCGTTGTAGGCGCATCCGCCGGCCAGCGCCACCACGTCAATGTGCTCTTGTTGTGCATACGAGGCGGCGATGTCGGCCAGCCCCCGGGCGAGATATGCCTCGGCGGTGCAGGCCAGGTCATGGCCGTCCTTGTCGCGATGCTGCCATAGCCACCGGAACAGCTCCGTCGTGTGCAGCACAGCGGGCGTATCCCAGGATATCTCCGGCGCTATGTCGAGAGCGGTGCCATCGCGGGCGTGGCTTTCCAGCAGCATGGCCGGCTCGCCCTCGTAGTGACGCCGGTGGCAGACGTCCAGCATGGCCGCCGTTGCGTCGAGCACGCGGCCGCAGCTGCTCGTCGGCACACCCTGCCCGCTGGTGGCCTGCCTGAGCACCAGCTCGACCTCCCGTTCGCCGTGGGGAAACATTGCGGCGCGCTCCAGCAAAAACGTCTCCAGCCCATCTGCCTCGCCGAGGATGCCGGCCAGCATGCGCAGCGGATAGCGCGTCGCCAGATCGCCGCCGACCATGGGCTGCACCTCGAGATGGCCGACCCGCACAGAGTCGTCATGCCTGCAGTGGAGCACCTCGCCGCCCCACATGGAGCCGTCGGACCCGTAGCCGATGCCGTCAACGGCGATGCCCACCGCCTCGCTGCAGCCATGCTCGGCCATCACCTTGGCCACATGGGCATGATGATGCTGCACCGCCATCGCCGGAATGTCCAGCCTGGCGGCGTACCGCTGCGCCAGCTCGGTGGACGCAAACCGGGGGTGCAGGTCATGGGCGACCGCCTCCGGCTCGGCGCCGGTGAGCCCCAGCAGATGCTCCGTCTCCTCTTCAAGGAAGCGCTGGGTCGCCAGCCGGGACACATTGCCGATGTAGGGGGACAGAAAGGCTTTGCCGCCGGAGAGCACGCAGGAGGTCACGTCCAGCTCGGGCCCCAGCGCCAGCACGTCATGCGATGTTGCCGATGCGGGGACCGGCGCCGGCACATATCCCCGGGAGCGCCGAATGAGCGTCACCTCGCCGTTCACCACCCGGGCCACGGAGTCGTCGCAGCGATGGGCTATCCCCCGGTCGTAGGTCAAAAAAACGTCGGCGATATCGCCGAGCGCGTCCAGCGCCTCCTCGTTGCGATATACGATGGGTTCGCCGGGCAGGTTGGCCGAGGTCATCACCAATGGGTCGCTGCAGCCTTCGAGCAGCATGACGTGGAGGCCGGTATAGGGGAGCATGACCCCGACGGTGTGCAGCCCCGGTGATACCTCCGGGAGCTCCCGTTGTTTGGAGAGCAGCATGATGGGCCTGACCGGCGACGTCAGCAGCTGCTGCTCACGCTCGTCCAGGTGGGCGATGTCCAGGGCCATGTCCAGACTGGCGGCCATCACGGCAAACGGCTTCCGGGGCCGGCCCAGGCGGCTGCGGAGCCGCCGTACCACGTCGGGCATGGCGGCATTGCATGAGAGATGGAAGCCCCCGTTTCCCCGGACCGCTATGATGCTACCCTGCATGAGCAGCCCGGCCGCCCGCTGTATCGCCTCTGCCCCATCCTGCAGCTCCTCGCCGTTTTCAGCCTGCAGATACACCCGGGGTCCGCAGATGGGGCAGGCAATGGTCTGCGCATGGTAGCGCCGGTCGCCCGGGTCGGTGTACTCCGAGCGGCAGGCCTCGCACATGGGAAACGCGTCCATGGTGGTCTGCGGCCGGTCGTAGGGCAGCCCGGTTATCGTGGTGTACCGGGGCCCGCAGTTGGTACACGTGGTAAAAAAATAGTTGTGTCGCCGGTCGCCCGGGTCCTGCATTTCGTCGATGCAGTCGTCGCAGATGCTCACGTCGGGCGGAATGATGGAGGCGCCCCGGCCGCGCTCCCGGCTGCTCTGCCGTATCTCAAAGCCGTCGTGCTGTTCCCGGTTTTCCCAGGATATGTCAGTGTTTTCGATGGATGCCAGAGGCGGCGACCCGTTGTGCATGGCCTCCACGAAGCCGTCGATGCTGCCGCGGGGGCCTTCCACCACGATTTCGACGCCCGCATCGCCCCGGTTGAGCACGTAGCCGTTCAGCCCATGGGCTGTCGCCAAGCGGTAGATAAACGGGCGGAATCCGACGCCCTGCACAATGCCGCTGACCCGTATGACGGCCCGCATGTGTCGATGAGGCAGCCTTTCTATTTAATCCTTTTCCAGCGCCGCCGTGACACGGCGCACCTTGTCGACCACCTGCTGCGGCGTCGCCCCGAGGACGCGTATCATCGCCTCTTTGCTCATGCCGCCCTCGTCCCAGATGACATCCGGTATTCTGCCGAGCTGCTCGATGACATGCCCGGTGCCCCATTCCATGGTCGAGCATCCCCCGGGCTCATCCGCCCTGTCGAAGGTTCCCATGGCGAGACCGGCATTCCGGCAGGCCGCGAGAATATGTTCTCCGTAGGCGATGTTCATCGCGCATCGCATCGACGCATCATGGTGCATGGCGGCGAGCACGATGCCGGCGATATGCCGGGAGGCACCAAACCGACATTCGCCCACCTGCACCGCCCGGTCGGTGTAGGCGAGTCGTCCCCGGACGGCGCAGACATCCTCCGGCCCGGAGGCATCGGGCAGCGCAAAGGCCACGTTGATGCCCACCTCGGGCATCAGAGCCCGGGGCAGAAACGCGCGGAGCTCGTCCACGGCCTGCTGCAGCATCTGCCACACCGAGGTCCCGTCGCCGTTGATGACGGGGAGCGAGGTGTCGCGCTGCCGGACGACGTCGACGCCTCTGCCGGGGGACACGGCCCCGGCGACGGCCGTCCAGGTGTAGCGCTTCGCCTCTATGACGGCCTCCCGGACAGGTAGCCCCAGGGCGAGAAAGGCGGCGGTGTAGGCGGAAAACGTGCAGCCGGAGCCATGGGCGGCCCGCTCAAGCCGGGGCAGCGTCATGGCAGCGTAGTCGTTTCCGTCGTAAAACATGTCGGTCGCCGTTTCGAGATGGCCCCCGGTGATGACAACGGCGTTGCTTCCCATGTCGTGCAGCATCCGGCAGGCCGCACGGATGTCCTCCATGTCCTCGATTGCTATGCCGGTGAGCTGCTCCGCCTCCTCGACGTTGGGCGTGGTCAGCGTACAGACGGGCAGCAGATGGGTTTTGACGGCATCTGCAAGCTCGACCGTGGAGAGCGCATGCCGGGTGGTGGACACCATGATCGGGTCGACGACCAATGGTATGCCGGCCAGCCTGTCTGCCGCCAGCGCGGCCGCCTCGGGGCTGTAGAGCATGCCCGTCTTGGCTGCCCCGATGTCCATGTCGTGGAGCACGGCGTCGAGCTGCCCCGAGATGACCTCCCGCTGCAGGGGATGGATGTGTTCGACGCCCCGGGTGTTCTGCGCCGTTACCGCCGTGATGGCCGACGTGCCATGGACCCCGGCGGTGTGAAACGCCTTGAGGTCAGCCTGGATGCCCGCGCCTCCCCCTGAGTCAGAGCCGCCGACGGTCAATGCTACCTTCATATCCGGGTAGCGGAAACTGATTTAAGTCGTTTGTGCATGTAGAGGTATGCCCAGGAAGGTCGTCAAGCGCAAAGGTGGGGAGGAGCCGTTTGTCCCGGAGAAAATCGTGGCTGCCGCGGTGAAAAGCGGCGCCGACCCGGAGACGGCGCGGGCCATCGCACGTGACATCGAACAGCTCGACGAGGACGCGATAGAGACCAGCGAGATACGGGAGCGGGTGCTCCAGAAGCTCCGGGCGCATGACCCGGAATGGGAGAAACAGTGGCGCAGCTACGACAAGGGCGTCAAGCGGCTCTACCATCGTTTCAGGGACGGATTATACGAGTAACAGCGGGCATAAAAAGTTTTAAATAAACTCTGGCAATAGGGGGAAGTGGTGATACTTTGGACGAAGAAGAAAACATCGTATACGTCGGAAACAAGGCGCCAATGAGCTACGTGATAGCCGTGATAACGGAGTTTGAGCAGGGAGCCACGCATGTGACCCTGAAGGCTCGCGGTCGAGCCATCTCCAGGGCAGTAGACGCCGCGGAGATAACCCGGAACCGTTTCATGGAGGACGTAACCGTCGAAAACATTTCGATCGACACCGAAGAAATCGAATCCGAGGAAGGCGGTTCCCGCAACGTTTCCTCTATGGAAATTGTGCTCACCAAATAGATAGGGAGCAAGTTTTGGCTATCTGTCTTTTCCCCATTCCTTTTTATCTTAACCGTTTAATACCCTGTCCCGTTTTCAGGCTGTGAACAGACGGCAGCGTATCGGCACCGCCATATCCGGCGTTCTCAAGGTGCTCATTGCAGCTCTCGGCGTCTGGGCGCTCCTCAAAAACCAGGACGTGGTCTGGGCGTTCGCCAGCTTTTTCGTTTTGTTTCTCTCGCTGTCTCCCGTGATCATCCGGCGGAATCTCAACATATCGCTGCCCTGGCTGCTGGAGCTGCTCGTCGTCATCCCGCTGGCGCTGCACGTCTGGGGCGGCGTCCTCAACTTCTACAGCACAATTCCGTTCTACGACAAGATGGCGCATTTTGTCTCGGTGGCCGTCATCGCGTTCATCGCGCTGGTCATCGTCTACGTCATCGACGTCTACTGGGACGGCCTCAAGATGGACCTGGTGATGATGGGGTTTTTCATCGCCATCTTCGCCATCGCGCTGGGCGCCATATGGGAGATAGGAGAGTATGTGTCCGACATGCTCGTGGTGGGGGCGCCGAAGGCCCAGGAAGGCCTGGATGACACCATGATGGATCTCGTCTATGACACCGCAGCGGGCGTCATCGTCGCGGTTGCGGGCACCATCGCCATCCGCCGGGGGGAGCTCGTGGATCTCATCGCCTCGGTGGGCACCGAGGCTAAGAAAATTGCCGGCCGCCGGTTTCTGCAGGCCAAGGAGCAGGCCATGGCCCGGCTGGAGAAGGACATAGAGAACGGCGAGGTGGACGAGCCGGCGCTGCCCGTCCTGGAGCAGCTCAACGCCATCGAGGATTTTTATACCACGAGCAGCTGCTCGGGGCGCATCGTGGTCATGGAGGTGCCAACGGTGGGCGACAAACGAGGTGCCCGTTTTCTTGGCAGCTGGGACGGCGCGGTGTCGGTGGACGACATCCGGACGGCGCTGAGGAAGGCGTCGGAGGGAGAGCTCTGGCTGCTGGCGCAGCCCCCGATTTTTCATGTTGCCGCCGCGCTGGTGGACCGGGCGCAGATGCTGGTGTCCCTGGCCCGGGAAAGCGGGTTCAAGCAGTCGTCGATAAAATCACTCGGTGACCCCGTCATGGTAGAGGTCGGTAGCACCGAGGAAATGGATGTTCCCCTGGGGCGCGACGGCGTGCTCCTGTGCAGCGACGCCTACCTCGAGCTGCTGGTGTCCATCGCCAACGAGCTTATGCGCAACGCCGCCCGTAAGCGGGCCATGCTGATGGAAAACCTGGCCGGGCAGCGGTAGCCGTGCCAATGTTTATGTATGCCATATTGTATTAGGGATGTAATGGATTTCGCGGGCAGAGACATTGTTTCTATAAAGGATCTGACGCGGGAGGAGATTTTGCACATTTTGTCCGTCGCGGAGGACATGGTGCCGGCCGCCCGGGGAGACGAGACCAGCACCCTGATGGCGGGAAAAATCATGGCGTCGCTTTTCTTTGAACCGTCCACGCGGACACGGCTGTCGTTCGCCGCGGCGATGAACCGGCTGGGCGGCCGGGTTATCGGGTTCGCCCGGCCCGGCGGCACCTCGCTGGAAAAAGGGGAAACCCTGGCTGACACCATCCGCACCGTGGAAAGCTACTGCGACCTCATCGCCATGCGGCATCCCCAGGAGGGCTCCGCCCGGATGGCCGCCGAGTTCGCCGAGGTGCCGGTCATCAATGGCGGCGACGGCGCCGGCCACCATCCCACGCAGTGTCTCCTCGACCTGTATACCATCCAGAAGGAACGAGGTGACATCGGGAGCAACAAGGTGGCGCTCATCGGCGACCTCAAATACGGGCGGACGGTGCATTCCCTGGCCTATGCGCTGGCGTTGTTCAAGGCCGATATCACGTTTATAGCGCCGGAGCAACTGCAGATGCCCCACGAGGTGGTCGAGGAATGCGAGGAGCATGGCGCCAGCATCTCGTTTGAGACCGACCTGGACGGGGCCATCGAAGACGTCGACGTCATGTACGTCACCCGCATCCAGAAGGAACGGTTTCCCGACCCCGAGGAGTACAACAAGGTGGCGGGCATCTACACCATCGACACCGACCTGCTGCGGCATGCCAAAGACGAGGCCATCGTGATGCATCCCCTGCCCCGGGTCTACGAGATATCGCCCGAGGTCGACGAGACGCCGGCAGCGGCCTATTTCCGGCAGGCGTTCAACGGCGTCCCCGTCCGGATGGCGCTCATCTCCCTGGTGACCGGGGTGATACAGTGAAGGAGCTCCGGGTGCAGCCCATCAAAAACGGGACGGTCATCGACCATATCACGCCGGGCTGCGCGCTCAAGGTCCTCAAGATTCTTCGCATCCCCGGCGACACGGACGGAGGCTCCATCATCAGCGTGGTCATGCACGTCAAGGGAGACTCCGGCAAAAAAGACATCGTGAAAATCGAAAACCGGGAGCTCAAGGCCCACGAGGTGGACAAGATAGCGCTCATCGCTCCCAACGCCACCATAAACATTATCAGGGACTACGAGGTCCGGGACAAGCACCGCGTGTCGGTGCCCGACGACATCGTGGGCATCGTGGAATGTGCCAACCCCAGCTGTATCTCCAACGCCAGCAACGAGCCGATACAGCCCCGTTTCAGCGTCAAGTCACGGGACCCGCTCCGCATCAAATGTTTCTACTGCGACCGTGAAATCGAGGACATCTCCGCCGGGATCATCTAGCCGCAGGTCGAGTAGCCGCAGTTTTTGCAGACCTTGCAGCCCTCTTCGAAGACCATTGGGTTGCCGCAGTCCGGGCAGACGCCGACCGGGCCGATGGGCGCC
>JAWOAW010000029.1:0-3798 GCA_046498345.1 Thermoplasmatota archaeon | reverse complement strand
CGTAAATGGCCCGCCGTCGGGCTGTCCATCGCCCTGACCGGCACCGCCTACATCGTCTGGGATGCTATCGCGACCGCGCGGGGCGACTGGGCGTTCGCCGACGTATATACCTCGGGCATCCACATCGCCGGGCTGCCCCTAGCCGAAGTGCTGTTCTTCATGGTGGTGCCCTACAGCTGCCTGTTCATCTACGAGGCTCTGCAGGTGTTCATGCAGAACCGCGAGCTGCCGGTGCCCCGCCTCCTCTACATAGGCATTGCCATCGCCGCGCTCCTGGCCGCCGCGGTGTACCAGTCGCAGCCGTATACCTTCACCGTGCTCATCGTCGTCGCCGTGTTCTTCATCATCGCCGTCCTGTTTTTCCGGGAGGTACTGGCCTCGCTGCACTTCTGGCTGTACCTGCTGTTCAGCTTCATCGGCTTCCTGATTTTCAACTATCTGCTCACCTCGACACCCGTGGTGACCTACGGCAGCAGCGCCATCTGGGGTGTCCGGGTGACCACGATACCTGTCGAAGACTTCATGTACAACATTTCGATGCTCGGCTTCTCCTTCCTGGTGTACTGGTGGGCCCGGCAGCGGCTCGCCGCCGCGTAGCTACCCATGGCGGTTGCGCTCCCAGATGCCCAGCAGCCGGCGGCGTCCCCAGAGGCTGTTTATCTCGAAGACGGCGACGGCGCCCTCGTAGATGTCGATGAGGTTGAACGAGTTGCCGTACAGGCTGCGCTGGTACACGCTGCTCAGCGAGTTGGCGTTGACCACCACGGTGGCGCCCACCCGGGCGGCGAACGGATGCGACGAGGTTCCCGTCAGGACAAGGTCGACCTCTGCATCGACGAGGGCACGCAGCAGGTCGCCGGCGTCCTCGAGCAGTCCTTTCTCCCGGCTGTGCGGAATGGGCAGCACGTTGTGATGCAAGAACACCGCCTTGATGTGCTCGGGCGCCGCGGCCAGCTGGTCGAGCACCGCCCGTCGCTCGGTGGGCCCCACGATACCCTCATGGGAGTCATATTGCGCCGACGAGATTCCCTGGAACAGGATGTTGCCGTCGGAAAACGCCTGGTCGAACTGGCCGAAATGCGTCGCATAGAGATGGTAGCCCAGGTAGTTGATGTCCCGGCCCGCCGGCGTGTAGATGACGGGGACGTTGAGCTTGGCGAGCTCCCGGGCGGCCACGTCGTAGTCCTGGGGGATGCCCTCCCGGACGATGCCGCCGCAGTGCACCATCAGGTCGGGCTGCAGTCCCGCTATGGCGTCCACCGCGTTATGGAAATGCTGGGGGAGAAACGCCCGGCCGTCGGAGATATAGCTGTTAGAGACCTGCACCACCCTGAACATGCGGCGGCCGAAGCTCGAAAAAATATGGCGCCGGCGCCGGGAAAACGACTGCTGCTGCATCGACCCGTCCACCCGCCTCGTGACCACATGCTGCCGCTCCCCGTCGATGTCGATGACGTTGTACGAGTTCACGTCGCCGTACCGGGTCTTGGTCGCAGAGGCGGCTCCGGCGTTGATGAACACCGTGTTTTCTATCCGGTATATGTTGGGATAATGGCGATGGCCCGACAGCACCAGGTCGACGTCGCCGCTCAAAATGAGGTCAAGGATGTCCCCGGCGTTGTACAGCACATTGCGCTCCCGGCCCGCCCGGGGGATGGGCACCACGTGATGGTGGAGCGCGATGATCTTGACGGGGCAGTCGCTGTATTCGTTGAGCGCCTGGCGCATCATGTTGTATTTGACCATGCCCACGCGCCCCTGATCGCTGTCGGCGAACGCGCTGTTGACGTAGATGATGACCGCGTCGCCTATCTCCCGGACGCCGTTGGTGTCGCCGATGTACTCCTCGAACAAATGTAGCCCTCCGGACCGGGCGTCGTGGTTGCCGGGCAGGGTGACCACCGGTGCGTCTATCTTTGACAGCATCTTCCGGGCTCGCTTGTACTCGATTCTGCGTCCGCCCTGCGTCACGTCGCCGGTGTGGATGACCACGTCGCATTCCGACTCCGCAATGGCTTCGAGGAGGCGGTAGAGGGTTCCCTTGTTGAAATCCGAGGCGGAGCCAACGTGGGTATCCGAGAGATGGAAGATGCGCATGTTATTCCCGGGAGATGTAGGTCTCCAGCCGCTGCCGCTGCATGTCCCCCAGGTCCCTGAGCGTGAGGATGCCGATGATGTCGTCCTGTTCGGTGACCAGCATGTGCTTTATCTTCTGCCGGGACATGGTCTCGAGTGCCTCCCGCACGGTGGTGCTGATGTCAACCGATATCAGCCCCGTGGTCATCACCTTGTCCACGGGCGTATCGGGCAGGAGGCCGTCGGCTACGGCCCGCTTGACATCCGCATCGGTGATGAGCCCCACTGGTTCACCGTCCGCGGTGACGACGAGCGAGCTGATGGAGAACTCCACCATTTTGGCGACGCCCTCCTGCAGCGTGCTGCCGGCGGTGACGCCGATGAGCCGCTTGGTGACCACCTCGCGGATGGGCTTGTTGAGCTCCGAGAAGCTGGGGTAGCATCCGTCCATGTTCATTGGTGTTCCTCCAGCGTGGTGATGATGTCGTCCATAATCGTGGCCAGCGTCTGGTCGAAGTCACGGTTTTCGATGACCGGGACGTCATGCTGCCGGGCCATGTCGGTGATGAACTGCTGGATGTCCCGGATGTTGTTCATCCGGTCCACGTAGCGGTCGGGGTCCCGGCGGCTGCCCTCCGAACGGGAATAGATATGCTGGATGTGCTGCTCGACATCGGACAGATGCAGGATGTAGTGAAAACAGAACATCTGGTCCCGCTCGTCCTCGAGGTCGACGTAGCCGGGCACGAGATGGATGCCGTTGAGCATCGTGTGCAGTCCCTCCTTGATACCTCGCCGGATAAAGGCGAGGACGCCCTCGCTGACCATGTTGACCTGCTGGGCGAACGCGTAGACAATGTTTTCCTGGACAAACGGGTTCTGCAGCCGTCTGCCGGCCACAAAGGATGACTCATGCAATAGGGGCATAAAGTCATGTGGCACCATGTACCGCATGATCTCCCGGATGCCATCCGACCCGATGAACCGGGTGATACCCAGACGATGCGCGAGCTCCGCCGCGATCGTGGACTTCCCGACGCCGGTACCCCCGCCGATCATGACCACCACCGGTCTTTCCAGGTACTGTATCTGCCGGGTTACCCGGTAATGGCGCTCCTCGGCCCGATGGCCCCGGTCGATGAGCGCGTCGCACACCATCTGTTTTATCTCTGATGTCCTGACATCTTCCTGGCCCTGGCGCTGCAGCTCCATCTGGATGTCCCGCACTATCTCGTAGACCTCGTCCAGCCCCAGACCGGTCCGGGCGATGGACTTCGCGAGGATGCCCTTGGAAAACGGAAACCGCTCCCGCCCCTTTCGTATCCGTATCATGCTATCTCTCCCGTTTCACATGCCTTTGTGCAGATAGCCTGGACTGCATCAATCCAGAAACGGAGCTGAAACGCATCGCCATGGAGCTCGTGAAGATCCCATCCGATAAAGCGCTGGATCTTTGATTTCTCTGGTGGTTTCGGGAGCAAAGATCTCAAATAATCTTTAGTTAAAATATATTCTGCCTTTACTCTTGCTATATCCTCATGAAGGTATTCGAGTTCAATAAAACCCTTATTAAAACCCTTATTTTTATAATAGTCCTGGGAGACCTTCAGGTAAATTTGCTCATCAAAATATGGTTCTTTTGGGGTATCCTCAAAGGATATTTTTCCCTGCTCATATAAATCATCCACCCTTCTTTCGAAAGTTTCAATCTTTTTTATTTCG
>JAWOAW010000061.1:0-35568 GCA_046498345.1 Thermoplasmatota archaeon | reverse complement strand
ACCTGTACTTGGGACACCACTCCAAATGGTACACACTCTGGCCAACACGATGGCTTCCACTAACCAATTCCATTTTTCTCGCTCCAGACAGGTACACTTTATCGCCCGCCCCAGCGGGCGCGCCTGTCCAAACCTAGAATATATGAGCAGTAAAAAAAGGGTTCTTTACCGATGAGAGCGATTCATCCCCTCCCTAAAGGGTGGGGATTTCTCGCTCAGAAAGGATTAAAAAGAAACATGAATTCAGGTTTACGGCAGAAATATTAATCCCTATCGGGTTAATTCTTGATTTGGTGGGCGCAATTATTTTAGTGATCCCATATATATTCGTAAGAGAAGAAAAGTTATATCCTGGCACAAGTCCCGTCACAGTGGCGAGGAAAGAGGAAAGGCCATATAACCTGATTGGACTCGGTTTCATCTTCACTGGATTTTTGCTTCAATTTCTTGGAAATATTTTATAAAAAACAGAGTGAACCGTAAAAGTGATGCCGCGGGAGGGACTTGAACCCTCGACACCCAGATCTTCAGTCTGGCGCTCTCCCAAACTGAGCTACCGCGGCAGCTGTAGGAGCTACAACATGCGGTACAGGTCGCCTATCTTGTCCTCCATCTCCCCCAGCAGCTCCTTGAAATCGATGATGAACTCCGGTGCCCGGTCGGTGACAATGGCACCCCGCGGCGACGGACGGATCAACCCCTCTCCCTCGAGGACACGCAGCGAGTATCGGACCTTGTGCTGCGGGAACCCGGTGTGCTCCGACAGCTTGATGATGCCGACGGGTCCTTCGTCCCGGATGACCTGCAGCATCTGGATGTGGCGCTCCAGCAGCCCCAGCTCTGTCTGCAGGCGCTCGGAGAGGCTGTTATTTGTCTGCGCGTCGTTTTCATATGCCATATATCTCACCACCCTAAATGCGGATACATTCAAAAACCTTGCTGTTGAGTGACACATCCCGGCGTTAGCTGCCGGTTTCCTCCACCTCGATGCGGCAGGGACATGGCAGCTTGGCTTTGGCGCGTTTGAGCGCCATCCGTGCGTGGTCGATGTTGGCCTCGTCGGTGTAGATGGTGAGAAGCTTTTGGCCGGGGTGGACGCGGGCTGCGGTGCCCACGGGTTTTCCGTAGGCGTTGCGCATACCCTGTGATACACGGTCGGCACCGGCGCCGGTTGCCTGCTTGTTTTCCCGGACGACGACGTGCGGGTATATGCGGACCTTGAGATGGTAGTTCAGCCGTCCGGCTCGTTTGACGATGTACCGGTTGGCGGCCACACGGGAGGCTTCGAGGGCGCGATGCAGTATCTGGCATTGTTCTCCTGCGATGACGGATATCGCCAGCGGGAATTCGGCCTGTTTGTTGCCGAGGTCGAACTGGGTGATGCGGAGTCCGGGGATGCCGCCCATGTATTCCTTCCGGGTGGTCGGGCGCCCCCTGATTTCCCTGTACATGCTCGCTGGTTTTCGTGACATGATAACACCGCCTACATTGCCCCATCGTTTATAAAATTAGTGGTCTCGCCGGGCCGGCAATGCGCACGTGCTCTACCGATAACCTTATAAGGAACCGTCATTTAAGTAGCCCGAGGGCTACCATGAAAAAGCTATTAACCATACTGGTCGTCGCCCTGTTTGCAGTGAGCGGAGCCGTGTTCGTCGGGATGCAGCCGACGGATACCGCGTCCGTGTCCAGCTCCGACGGCGGGGCTGCCGCAGGCAGCGACAGCGACATTGTGACCATGGAAAAAACATTCCAGTTTTCGGCACCAACCATTGAAAACGCGGGCCACTATGTGGCCGTACAAACCGGTGGCGGCACCACGATGAGCAACAGCGGAAAACCGATGCTGCCCCGCAGGACCGAGACCGTTATGCTTCCGCTTGGCACCGACATCGTCAGCGTCAGCGTCCAGCCCGGAGCAACGCAGGAGATACATGTTTCACAGAAAATCGTTCCCGCTCCGACGGCGGTCGCAGCCAACATGAAGCAGACCGAGCCGGTGCAGCGGGAAGGCAGCGTGTACAGCAGCACCGAGGCATATCCGGGCACCTGGGGAGACTACCGGGTCGGCGTCGGACGAACCGTCGACGGCAGAACGCTCTTCCTCACCGTGCAGCTCTACCCGGCGCAGTATACCCCGGCGGAGAACTCTCTGACCTATACCGAGGAGATGCAGGTCGAGATTTCCTATAAACCGCCGGCTGAGCCGGAGGCAACCGCTGACAGCTACGACATGGTCGTCATTGCGCCGCAGCAGTTCACCGACGCGCTGCAGCCCCTGGTCCAGCACAAGGAGGACCACGGCGTGTCCACCCAGCTGGTCACCCTGGACGAGATATACAGCGGCACCTATTTCAGCGCAGAGGGGCAGGACAATGCCGAGCAGGTCAAGTATTTCATCAAGAACGCCCTTGACGACTGGGGGATCAAATACGTGATGCTGGTGGGCGGCCGCAACGGCGGTCTGCTCGAGGAGAAATGGTGGACTCCGGTCCGCTATGCGCATCTCGACGACAGGAGCAACTGGGAGAAAAGCTATCTCAGCGACCTCTACTTTGCCGACATCTACAAGTATGAGGAAGGCGAGATGGTCTTCGCGGACTGGGATTCCAACGACGACGGCGTCTACGCGGAATGGGCCGGCATGAAGCAGGACATGCTCGAATGCTACCCCGATGTCTACATCGGCCGGCTGGCCTGCCGGAACAGCTACGAAGTCCAGAAGATGGTCGAGAAAATCGTCACCTACGAGACAACGACGGCGGGCAGCGACTGGTTCAACACGTTCGTCGGCGTGGCCGGCGATACCTTCCCCAGCGAGAGCGACCCCTACATTGACGGCGAGGTAACCGTTGCCAAGTCAGCGGGCTTTGCCGAGTCAGCTGGTTTCGACGTCACCACGCTGTTCACCTCCGACGGCACGTTGTCCGGTCCGCAGGACGTGGTCGACACCGTCAGCCAGGGCTGCGGCCTCCTGAGCTTCGAGGGCCACGGCAACCCGATGGGATGGGCAACCCATCCACCCAAGGACGACGAAACCTGGATCGACGGGCTGCGGCTGCAGGACATGACGAAGCTGACCAACGACGGCATGTACCCGGTCTGCGTGGTCGGCGGCTGCCACAACAGCCAGTTCAACGTCAGCCTGCTCAACCTGCTCAAGATATACGAGGGCTACAACCACTGGCAGGAATATCTCTACAAGGGCGAGATACCGCCTGAGAGCTGGAGCTGGTGGCTGGCCCGCACCTTTGGCGGCGGCTCCATCGCCACCATCGGCAGCACCGGCCTGGGCTACGGGGCCATCGGCGACCACAACGAGGACGGCATCCCCGACGCGACGCAGTTCTACGGCGGCTTCATCGACAGCGAGTTCTTCAAGATATACAGCAACAACACCGGCTACACGCTCGGCGAGGTGCACGGCACCGCGCTGCAGCACTATGTCAACAAGTTCCCGCCCATGGAAGACAAGATCGATGCCAAGACCGTCGAGGAATGGGTCCTGCTCGGCGACCCGTCGCTCAGGATAGGCGGCTACGAGTAGACCCCGCACCATTCTTTCCCCTTTTCCCTTCTTTTTACATTTTTGTTTCCTTCTGCCACACGGTGATGTTACCAGAAAAATGTTCCCCGCCATGGGACAGTGCAGCTGTCACAGCGGTCACAGCAGCCGCGTGAAAAGCGGGATCAGAAGGCAGGCGACCAGCACGGCGAGGAACACGAGCGCGGCGACGAGAAATGCGATGGCGAGGTGTAGCAGGCCCAGAGCCACGGCGACGACGCTGCACGCGGATAATACTACGAACAGCAGAAGCAGCATGTGGCGCAGGCTGATGCCGCGTTCCTCAGACATTATATGTTCCGGTTCGCCCGGGATACAATAAAAAAGGGAATAGAGATATTATGTGCCGTACCGCTATTCTTCGACGCCGCTCCAGCGGGAGATGTAGTAGATGCCGAGGATACATATCAGCGTTATCATGACGGCGGCCATGATGGCCAGGCCGGCTCCGGCAGCATCCTTGAAATTGTTGACGTTGAGTCCCGCCATGTTCATCAGGCCGATGATGATGTCCCGCCATATCAGGGCTATGATGAAGCCGAATGCTCCACCGATGGCCACGGCTATCGTTTTTTTCATTTCTGCCGTATTGGGTGTTGCTGGCATGATTTCCCTCTATCTATATATTTCGTCCCGATATTTAAAGAGCGCTGTTTTTTCTTATTTATAAAGACTTAGGAGAAAAAGGCGCATGCCCCTCCCCGGTTAACACGTCCACGCCGTCACGGGTGACAAGCACGTCATCCTCTATGCGGATGCCCCATCTGCCGGGCAGATAGATGCCGGGCTCCACCGTGACCACCATGCCCTCCTCCAGCACCACGTCGCTTTCCCGGCCCATAGACATCCCGTCGTGGACCTCCAGCCCCAGCGAATGACCCAGGCCATGGGGGAGCGACGGATAACCCGCCCCGGTGAAAAAATCGTCGACCGCCATGTGGACATCTCGGGCCTCCACCCCGGGCCTCATCATGTCCAGTGCCAGCTGCTGGCCCCGCCGCACGGTCTCATATACCGCTTCCTGCTCCGCCCCGTCGACAAAGGTGCGCGTGATATCCGAGCAGTAGCGATGACAGCGGGCGCCAAAGTCAACCAGGGCCGGCCAGGCACGCGCCGCCTGACCCGTGGTGTAATGCGGGAGCGCCGAATGCTCGCCGAAGGCCACGATGGGCGGAAACGACGGCGTGGCCCCGCGCTGTCCAAGGGCGTACTGTATCTCGGCCAGCACCTGGCTTTCGGTCACCGTGTCGTCCAGCCAGGCGGGCAGCTCCCGGGCTACGTCGGCCGCGATGATGCAGGCCTGCCGGATGACCCGTAGCTCCCCGGCGTCTTTCACCATCCTGGCCTGCCGTATGGCGGATGAGATGTCTACGAGGGATGCATCACTGCAGATCTCATGCAGCCATGTCGCGTCCCGGTGGGAGATCGACGGGGCGTTGACCCCGATGGTGTCCGCGGCCAGCAGTTCCTCGAACAGGGCACGTTTTTCCTCCCGGCCATGGTAGATGTGGGCGTCCGGGCCAGCAGCCGTGGCCTCCAGCTCCGGGCAGATGACCTCCCGGCTGCCGTCCGGGTACAGGATGGCGGCCGACTGCTCGAAGAGACCGTTCCGGTAGCCGGTGACATAGAAAAACGTGGCGTCGGCGACGGCGCCGTTCATGATGACAATAGCGTCAGGCTCTTCGTCCAGATGTGAAAAAATGCGCGTGACACGCTGCTTCATCGTCTCCCCCTGAGCACGGCGACCGCGTCGCTTACCGCCCCGAGCTGCGCGGGCAGCAGGTCCTCCGCTCGCCGATGCACGTAGGGGACATCGTCAAGCTGATCCCGGGACACCAGACCGGCGGCGAGCAGTCCGTTGCGAATCTTTTTGCGCCGATGGGAAAACAGGGCTCTGACCACGTCGGCGAACACATCGGTATCGACAACGGAAAACAATGGCTCCCGGGGCGTCATCCGGACGACAGAGGAGCGAACCTTCGGACGGGGGTAAAAGGCTCCCGGCGAGACGGTTTCCAGCAGCTCCCAGTCGGCCGCATACTGCGCCATCACCGAGAGACGGGCATAGGCATCGCTGCCCGGCGGCGCCACCAGGCGCTCCGCGAACTCCTTCTGGTACATGAGCACGCCCAGCTCAAAATCCTGCTCCAGCAGTTTGAAGGTCACGGGCGACGAAATCTGGTAGGGCAGGTTGGCGACCACCTTGGTGAACGCCAGGGCGTCGAAATCAAGCGCCAGGGCGTCGCATCGCAGCAGCTCGACGTTGTCCATGTCCTCCAGCCCGGCGGCCAGCGCGGCATCAATCTCGATGGCGATGACCCGGCCGGCTGCCGCCGCCAGATACCGGGTGAGAGCGCCCTTGCCTGCCCCGATTTCCAGCACCACGTCGTCCTTGGTAAGCGATGCGTAGCCGACCTGCCGTTTGGCAACGCGGTCGTCGACCAAAAAATGCTGGCCGCGGCGCATACTATTTTTGCAGCGGCGGCCGGGTGAAAAGACGGTATTTCTGGTCCGGATTGCGGAGCTCCTCTTCCACACGCTTGGCGACCAGCTTCTCCGGATGCGTCAGATGGTTGACCCGGTCAGAGATGTCCTCGAAGCTCTCGAACAGCTGTTTCCGGCGCTCGTTGACGATTTCCTGCATCGTTTTTTTGCCCAGGCCGGGGAGCAGCTCGAGGGCGTGATACCGGGTGGAGATGGACGGGCATTCGTTGTAAAATTTCACGAATCGCTCCTCGTTGTCGTTGACGATGTCCATGATGATGTACAGCAGCTCGCCGTGCGCGGCCGCCGTGAGCTCCTCGTAGGTGACACGGCCCTTGACCTTGGCGATTTTCTCCCGCTTGTCCTTGTCCTTGCCCACGTAGACGCATTCGCCGATGGTCAGCGAGACATCGCGCTTGGGCAGCAGCTCCAGCAGCGTGAACTGGCTGGCGCCGACACCGTACGCGATGGACTCCCGGCGGTGACCGGGCTTTCCGGCAGCCAGATAGTCCAAAATGTAGACGTAATCTTCCATGTTCTCCCCCTAAAGATATTCCCACACGATGTCGAGAATGCGCTGCCGCTCCTCCTTCGAGGGGACAAATGTTTCCTTTGTAAAAAGAGCCATGACCTCGTCTTCGGTCTCCGGCAGCGTATCGGCAATCTTGTATGCCTGTTTTTTGTTGACGCGTTCAAGCTCCTTGAGATCCCGGATCAGCTCCAGGGTCTTGGTGGCCGGCAGCTTGACCACGTGTTCGCTGTGTTCCAGCGCTATGACCTGCTCCCGGGTGAGCTCCTCGCGCTCGGTGCTGATGCCGCTCAGCTTGTTTTTTACCTCTGCCAGAGATACGATTTTCATGTTATTCCTTTCGCAGATGCTCGGGCCGCGCGATAACGGTTTTGACGGCGTTGCCCTGCCGGACGTCCACGGTATAGGAGTTGCCCTGCCGGCCGGTCACGTAGCCTGTTTTGCCGTGGAACCGGCGGTGGGGCATGCCCTTCTGTATGGACGGATCTATCACGACCGATACCCGGTCGCCTTTCTCGAACTGCTGCAGGGCCCGGGTGATGGGGCTGAGGCCGCGTTCCCGGGGTTTTTTCCTGAAGACGTGTCGTGTCTTACTTCTTGTTCCCTTGGATCTTTTCGCCATTGGTATCACCTATGCCTATGACGTCGAGTTTTTTAACGTCTACGGCGGTGTCTGCCAGCTCGCTGAGCGAGGGCCGGGTGCGTCCGTTGTCTCCGGTGAGCAGCTCCTTGATGTAGGTGCCCGACTCCGCCTTGATGAGCAGCGTTGCCTCATGGGCATCCTGCTGCTCCACGGCCATGTCCAGTATCTTTCGCTTCCGCACCCTGTCGGCCCTTCTATGAGCTACGCGAGATGGCGTTCGTTGATTTATATATGTACCCCGTAATGCACTCACTGCTTCATTAATTTTTCCCCTCTCGGCCGTGGCTATCACGGCCCGATATGTTTTGCTCCATGACGCCTCCTTTATCGCCGCTATCTCGTCACGGGACGCCATCCGGAGGTCCGAGACCTCCACGCGCCCGTCCGCCGATGCATTGATGTCCCGCTCCAGCTGCTCAAGGTCGAGATGGCGGCGGCGGGGCTCCTTGACTTCGAGGATGAAGGGACGCCCGGTGCCCAGCATGCGGACGTCGATGTCCTCCCGGCCGGCGCCGTGAAACGCCTCGTCGGCTCCCTGCGTGGCGGCCATGGCCTCGCGGGCGACGAGTTCTTCAACGCTGGTTTCATACAGTTTTCCCTGGCCATTGCAGTAGTCGCAGCCGGCGCCGTGGCATTTCCGGCAGTACCACTTGGTCTGCGGGATGCCGCGCTCCAGCTTCCGGTAGCGGCCGCGGATGAACAGGGGTCGAACGTCGAGCTCGACGTGGTCGAAGCGGGTGTCTATGATGGCCGTGACGTCGGGTTTTTGGAATGCAACCGCTTTGCCGGTCTGCTCCTCAACGATTTTTCCGACCTCGCGGTTGACTTCCCGTTTCATCGGCTCCCCGTGTCCGGCGGCCTGCGCCAGCTGGGCTTCGCGGCGTTCGACATCCTCGGCGATGCGGCTGCCCACCAGAAAGGTGTCATATTGGTAGGGCGCAAGCTGCTCCATGACGAGGTCTGCAAAGAGGGAGATGTCATCCATGAGGCCATCGCAGAGCCAGCATTCCTCTGGCTGGACGGGCGCCAGCTCAAGGGTCTCGCGGAGCTGTTCGCCGCGTTCCCTGTTGGTATGGCCGTGCTCGACCTGTGCGAACTGCCGTCCGAGGCAGGCATTACAGAGCGGCCGGGCTGCAAGGCTGCGCGCTGCCTTGAGAACGGTGTCGCTTTCCAGGGTGAGCTGGTTCATGCTGGAGGGCAAATACCCTGGTGTTTAAAAAGGTTGGCTACTCGAAGGCGGTGCCGCAGTAGGGGCAGATCTTTGCGTCGAAGGGGATGGCGCGGCCGCAGGACGGGCAGTGCCGGTCACCGGTCTGCTTCCGCTTTTTTTTGGCGCCGACGTCGGGGCGGACGATGAGCCAGATGATGAGGCCGATGATGCCGCCGACGAGGCCGATGATGAGCCAGAGAGCGCCGTTTTCGCCGCGTCGCTCTGCGTCGCGGTACATCCAGACGCCGATGGCGATGGCGATGATGACCGCCACGATGGGGATGAAGCACATGAACACGCCGAGGCCGGCGAAGCCAAACCATTCCCAGTCCCATTCGTCGCCCGTATCGTTTTGCGCCGCTGCCTGCATGGAGAACAGGCCCATGCATATGGTCAGCAGTATGATGCCGGTGAACAGTTTGTGCCGCATGAGGCGGTAACCTGCCCGTTTTAGATATATTTTTCCATTTATCTCGCTACGGGGACAACTTTTTAAGCGGCCCGCGGCTTCCCCTTCCATGCAGGCGATCGTGCTCGCTGGCGGGTTTGGCACCCGGCTGGCTCCCCTGACATATACCCGGGCGAAGCCCATGCTGCCCATCCTGGGAAAGCCGATGATACATCACCTGATGGACGAGCTCCCCGACGGCACAGAGGTCATTCTGGCGACGAACTACCGGACGGAGCAGATACAGGCATATTTCGACGGTATCGGCCGGGACATCGTCATCAACGAGGAGCCGGAGCCGCTGGGAACCGGCGGAGCCACCAGGTACGCCGAGGAGTACATCGACGGCACCTTCCTGGTGCTCAACAGCGACATCATCTCGTCGCTTGACTTCAGGCGGTTCATCGACTTCCACCGGGAGAAGGAAGCAGCGGCTACGATCTCCCTGTGGCCGGTCGACGACGTCACGGCCTTCGGGGTCGCCAACGTGGAGCCCGACGGCCGCATCACCAGTTTCGTGGAAAAACCCCGGCCGGCGGAGGCGCCCTCCAACCTCATCAACGCCGGCGCATACTGCCTGGAGCCCGAGGTGCTCGACTACATCCCGACAGGGGAGATGGTGTCCATGGAAAACGACGTCTTTCCCCGGCTCATCGACGACGGCAGGCCCTTCTACGGCCACCGGTTCGACGGCTTCTGGATAGACGTCGGCCGGCCGAGCAGCTACATCGAGGTGAACGTCACGCTGCTGGAGCGGAAAAACATGCCCTACTACCTGGGGCCGGGCTCGTCCGTCGACGGCACCCTGAAAAAGAGCTGCCTGGGCGGCAACGTGTCCGTCGCGTCAGGCGCAACGATGGAGCGATGCGTGGTCTACGACGACGTCGACATCGGCCGCAACGCCTCACTGTACAACTGCGTCGTCGGGGAAGGCTGCCACATCGGCGAGGGGGCCACGGTGCGCAACGCGGTGGTGGGCGACAACGAGACAGTCAAGGCAGATGCTCGCGTCGTCGACACCGCCGTGTGGAGCAAGCCGAAGCCCCCGGGATACCCCGACAAACAGATTGGCAACCCCCTGCGAGACGACTAAATTTTTATAACCAGGGGCGATACGAGACCATGCCCCGCCTATTTGGAACCAACGGCGTGCGCGGCGTCACCAACGACGACATGACCGTCGAGCTGGCGCTCAACCTCGGCCGGGCCATCGGCACCTATTTTAAGGGCGACGTGGCCATCGGCACCGACACCCGGACGTCCAACGAGATGCTGAAGCAGGCCGCGGCCGCCGGGGTGACGTCCACCGGCTGCCACCTATATGATGCAGGCCTGGTACCCTCGCCGGTATTGCAGTACTACGTCCGGCAGCATGACCTGGCCGCCGGAATCATCATCACCGCGTCCCATAATCCGCCGGAGTTCAACGGCATCAAGGTGGTCGCCCGTGACGGCACCGAGCTCGATGCCACAACCGAGGAACAGATAGAGGACATCTATTTCAGCGAGGGATGGCAGCGCAGCGCCTGGTACGACGTCGGCGTGGTGCATTCGGTGGCGGCCATCGGCGGCTATCTGGACGGCGTCGCCGCGGCGGTCGACGTGGCGGCTGTCGCGGAGCGGCAGTTCACCGTGGTCGCCGACTGCGGCAACGGCGCCGGCTGCGTGGCCTATCCCTACATGCTGCGGCAGCTCGGCTGCCGGGTTGTCACGCTGAACGCGCAGCCCGACGGCACCTTTCCCGGCCGTGACGCCGAGCCGGTCGAGGAAAACGTGGGAGACCTCATCATGCTGATGGAGCGGAGCAACGCGGACCTGGGCGTTGCATATGATGGAGACGCAGACCGGGCCATCTTCGTCGACGAAAACGGCTGCTACGTCTCGGGCGACAAGACGCTGGCTATCACGGCGGCGCACGCCGTCGAGAAGGAGGGCGGCACCGTGGTCACGCCGGTGTCGACGTCGAGCTGCGTGGAAGACATGGTAAACGCCAGGGGAGGTACCGTCATGTACACCAGGGTGGGCTCACCCGTCGTGGCCAGAAAGATGATAGAGGTGGATGCGACGTTCGGCGGCGAAGAAAACGGCGGCCTCATCTTCCCCGGCCACCAGTACTGCCGGGACGGCGGCATGGCAACCGCCGCATTGCTCGAAATCATGGCGCTGCGCGATATGCCATTGTCGGCGCTGGCAGACGAGGTGCCCGGCTACGCGCTGGTGAAAACCAAGGTGGACTGCGCCAGCGAGCGCAAGCGGGAGGTCATGGAGCGGTTCGTTGAAGGCGAGGAGCGCGAGGTGGACACCACGGACGGCGCCAAGGTCGTGTTCGACGACGGCTGGGTGCTGGTCCGCCCGTCGGGCACCGAGCCCGTCATCCGGGTCTACGTGGAAGCCAGGGAGCAGGAGCGGGCGGAGGAGCTGGCTGGCCGGTACAGGGACCGGGTTGCCGGGCTGGCGGGGTAGCACAAAGAGTTATATTTGGCTGTGGGCATACCGTTTTTCATGCCAGAGCTGTCGTCGCTTTTGCAGGCTATGAAGGAGAAGCCGTCGCCCATCCGGCAGATCATGAAGATGGCGAGCCGGAAGAACATCATCAACATGGGACTTGACCCCGACGAGGTGATTTCGTACGGCGGCGGATGGGTGGGCCATCATGCTCCCGAAGGGTTTCGCGATGCCTATCAAGACATTTGCGCCGACCGTGAGCGCTTTCATGGCTCGGGCAAGTACAGCCCGACGCTGGGGTTTGACGAATGCCGGGCGGCCATTGCCGCCATGGAAAAGATGCTGTTTGACGTCGACCTGGAGGAGGAAAACATCATCGTGGGACAGTCGTCGACGCAGCTGACCCACGACCTCATGGTGACCGTGGCCGATCCGGGTGACGACGTGGTGCTGCTGGACCCGACCTATGCGAACTATATGGGCCAGATTGAGATGACCTTGCCGGGCAGCCGGATACGGCGTGTACCGGTTCTCGACCCGGAATCCTGGGAGTACATTCCCTCGCCGGACGAGGTTGTCGAGCGCTGCGCGGAGCTCTGCTCCATGGATTCGACGCGGGTCATGGTTATCCCGGCTCCTGACAATCCCTCGTCGCAGGTTATCCCGCAGGAGATTGTCGCGGCGTGCATGGATCTCTGCGAGGAGCACGGCATGTACCTGGTGCTCGACCAGGCGTATAAGACCCAGTGCTTTGCCTCGCCGCCTGCCTATTTTTCGTGGAGTCCCCGCGACCATCCATACCTGGTGGCCGTCAACTCGAACTCGAAGTGGTGCCGGGGGCTGGGGCGCCGGCTGGGCTGGATTGAGGCACATGGGGACGTGGTCGACGGGCTGGAGCGGACGCAGCAGTGCTCGATTTTGTGTCCTGACTCGCTGCATCAGCAGGCGATGACCGAGTACATTTCCAGGGGGCTGGAGGACGGCTCGCTGGAGCGCTACATCGAGGAGACCCGGGATGCCTACCGCAGGGCGGCGGAGACCACCGTCCGGGAGATACGGGAGCATCTGGGCATGCCCTGTCTGACGCCGCAGGGCGGCCTGTATACGTTGATGAAGGTCGGCGAGGACGGCGACGCTTTTGTTCGGCGGGTGCTCAAGAACACCGGCGTGCTGTTCATCCCCGGGAAGGGATTCGGGGACACGCTCAGGGAGGGCGTGCGCATAAGCTACGGGCCGCACGTGGAGCAGCCGGAGGTTATCCGGGAGGGCTTTGAACGGGTGGCTGCGTATCTCGACGGCTCGCGTTGATAGTCTTTTAAACCACCGTGCTTTTGCAGGATATGCAGCGATGGCTCTGCGCGGCGTGCGTCGCCGTGCTGCTCGTCCCGGTGGTCCCGGTGCAGGGCGTGGTGGAGGAATCCGGGGTGGACGGGGACGCCGTGGAGATACGGGTCGCCGTCTATACCTCGGTGGTCGAGGACTATGCCGCGGAGGTGGAGCGAGCCCTGGGCGATGGCTGGGTGGACGGGGGCACCCGGTACGAGATAACGTCCGGCGTCATCGGTCGGCGGCAGGTGCTCGGCCATGGTACGCCGGCGCTTGACACGGAGAGCTTTGACGTGCTGGTTGTCCCGGGGAGCGGCCGGCCCTATGTGGATGCGGCTGATCCGCGGTGGCGGGCTGCCGTGCGCGGCTTTGTGGCCGACGGGGGCGGCTACGTGGGTATCTGCGGCGGCGCCAACCTGGCGTCGATGGGGTTCCGGGAGCAGTGGAATGTCAACGCCCTGTTGAACGTGTCGACGCTGGGTATCGCCAATGTCTATGTGAACGACCAGCAGCTGGAGGAATGGCAGTACCTGTGGAAGGCGAACTGGGAGATGGGGATGCCGCCCGTTGACGTCGCCATCCTGGACTCCGGCCACCCGATTTTTGCGGGATGGTCTGGCCAGCGGCGGAGCATGCGGTACGGGGGCGGCCCGGGGATGTATCCCGCTGACGGCGACTGCGCCATGTGCGGGCCGGTGGTCCCGCTGGCCATATATGTCGAGGAGCCGATGGAGGTGGCGCCGCTGCATTTCTGGCGGTGGCGGGGTGGATGGGAGATTGCGGCCAACGTGACGACTGATGTGCAGGGGCAGTATGCGGCCGTGGCCTCCACCTTTGGCGATGGCCGGGTGGCGTTGTTTGGCCCGCATCCGGAGAAGCCCACCTGGTTTGGCGGGCATGTGGAGGAGTTTCCGGTGCGCCCGAGGATGGGGCCGTTTACCTGGTTTGTCTATAACTGGAGCAACGGCACGCTGTCGTCGCCGTCGTATAACTGGTGGATGCTCCGGCGGGCGGTCGTGTGGGCTGCCGGCGGCGTGACGTCGCCCCTGTCTGCTGCACCGCGGGGGTGGCTGTCGGTGCATGGGCGGGTGGTGCTGCCGCTGCCGTCGGACGTGGTCGTCGGATATGCCCGGCGGGCTCGGGAACGGTGGAGGGGGTGACGCTATTGCTTTTTTAGCATGTTTTATAATAAAGTTGTGCACAAAGTTTATATATTTATTTCTATATATTCTCACGTGATATAATGCCAGCAGGAGACAAAACCGGCCCCGAGGGACGGGGCCCCAGAACCGGACGGGGGCTCGGCTACTGTGCCGGCTACGACACCCCGGGCTATACCAAGGGCATGCCGCGCGGCGGAGGCTACGGGCGAGGCTACGGCAGAGGATTCGGGCGCGGATTTGGCCGAGGGCGACGATGGCGATACTACCCCCCGGCACCGTACCCTGAGCCCTCCTACCCGCCGCGCTCCCAGCCCGCGCCATACTATCCCCCGGAGAAACCCGAAGCGGGAGAACCGACGGAAACCGAGCAGACATACCTCCAGGACGCCATCCGTCGGCTCGAAGAAGAACTGAACATGCTGCGGGAGCGCGTCGAGCAGCTCTCAGAAAAATAAGCGGTGCATCCCATGCCAGGAGGAGACGGAACCGGTCCACCCGGCGGCACCGGCGGCAGAGGTCGTGCAGGCGGACGAGGATACGGCAGACCACCGGGGCGATGCCGCTGCCCGAACTGCGGCCACACCGCACCCCACGAGCCAGGCGTGCCCTGCAACACCAAGAAATGCCCGCGCTGCGGCGCCCCGATGACCCGAGAGTAATACGAAACGTTAAGTATCCATCTGCAAATGAGGGAAACATGAAAATAGCTATTTCAACGACCGGCTCCAGCCTGGACGACCCCGTCGACCAGCGATTCGGGCGATGCCCGGCATTCCTGCTCGTCGACACCGACACCACGGAGACGGAAGCACTGGACAACCGCAACGCACAGGCACGAGGCGGTGCCGGCATCCAGGCCGCGCAGCAGCTCGCTCAGGCGGGCGTGGAAGCGGTCATCACGGGCAACATCGGCCCCAACGCCTTCCAGACGCTCCAGGCAGCCGACATCGACATCTACACGGGCGCCTCCGGCACAGCCGGAGATGCTCTGCAGCGATACAAGAACGGTGAGCTCGAGACAGCAGACGGAGCCAGCGTCGGCAGCCACTTCGGCATGGGCGGAGGACGACGATGAAGGTAGCCGTTCCCACCACAGGCGACCGGGGGCTCGACGAACAGGTTGGAGAACACTTCGGCCGCGTGCCCACCTACACCATCGTCGACCTGGACAGCAACAAGGTTACAGTCATAGACAACACCAGCCACCACAAGGGCGGACAGCGGTATCCGCCGGAGCTGCTCGCCGAGCACGGCGTCGACATGATGCTCTGCCGCGGGCTCGGCCGCCGGGCCATCCAGATGTTCACCGACCTCGGCATCGACGTCTGCATCGGCGCCACGGGAACCGTCCGCGACGCCATCCAGGCCTTCAAGGCCGACAGACTGCAATCCGCCGACACGGGAGACGCATGCACCCGGCATGCGTTCCACGGCGAAGACGGCCACCACTGATGCCATGATCGTAGCGGTGGCCAGCGGAAAAGGAGGCACCGGCAAAACCACGGTGGCCACCAACCTCGCCCTCAGCATCGGAACCGTGCATTTCATAGACTGCGACGTCGAGGAACCCAACGCCAACGTGTTCCTCAAGGCAGACATAGCCAGCCAGGAGGACGTAACGGTCAAGGTACCGGAGATAGACGACGGGCGCTGCGACTACTGCGGCGACTGCGCCGATTTCTGCGCGTACAACGCCCTGGCCGTGGTCCCCGGACAGGTGCTCGTGTTCCCCGAGCTCTGCCACGCCTGCCTGGGCTGCCGGCTCGTCTGCCCCAGAGACGCCATCACCTTCACGGAGCGCCCGGTAGGCATCCTGGAGCACGGCACCACCAATGATATATCGTTTTCCCACGGCCTGCTCAACGTCGGGGAGATACAGGCCATACCGCTCATCAAGGCGCTGAAACACGGCCTGGACGGCGACGTCATCATCGACGCGCCGCCGGGGACCTCCTGCCCGGTCATCGAGAGCGTGCAGGACGCAGACTACGCCATCCTAGTCACCGAGCCCACGCCCTTCGGACTGCACGACCTCCAGCTCATGGTGGACGTGATGGAACAGCTCCACATACCCTACGGCGTGGTCATCAACCGGAATGGCATCGGCGACGCAGGCGTCGAAGACTTTTGCCGGGAAAAAAGCATCCCCGTGCTCATGCGTATCCCCCAGAGCACCGAGATAGCCCGGCTGTACTCCCGGGGCGAGGCATTCGTCGCATCCCACCCGGAATGGCAGCAGCGCTTCCGCGGCCTCTGGGAGCGCATCCGGAGCGAGGTGGCCGAATGAGGCAGCTGACCGTCATCAGCGGCAAGGGCGGCACCGGCAAGACGTCCATCGCCGCGGCGTTCGCCGCCCTCGCGAGCGATGCAGTCCTGGCCGACTGCGACGTCGACGCTGCAGACCTCCACCTGCTGCTCGACCCATCGGTGGAGCGGCGCATGGACTTCACGGGGCTGCCCGTGGCCGTGATTGACAGCGACACGTGTACCGCCTGCGGGCGATGCCGTGAGCACTGCGTGTTCGACGCCATAGATGCATCCTTTGTAGTGCAGCCGGCGGCCTGCGAGGGATGCAGCGTGTGTGCCTACGTCTGCCCCGTGGACGCCATCGAGATGCAGCCGCGCACGGCAGGGCAGGCCTACATTTCTTCGACGCGCTATGGGCCGATGGCCCATGCCCGTCTCTACGCGGGCGAGGAAGCCTCCGGCAAGCTGGTCACCATGGTCCGGGAGCAGGCCCGCGACCTCGCCGGCGAGCACGGCAGGGAGCTTATTATCATCGACGGGCCCCCGGGCATCGGCTGCCCGGTCATCGCCGCCATCACCGGGGTCGACCTCGTGCTCGTTGTGACGGAGCCCACCCTGTCGGCCATCCACGACCTGGAACGGGTGCTCGACGTGGCAGCCCATTTCGACATACCCGCCGCGGTATGCATCAACAAGCACGACATCAACGAGGAAAACAGCGATGACATCGCCGCGTACTGCCAAAAGATTGACGTCCCCGTCGTCGGCTGCATCCCCTACGACGAAGCTATAACAAAAGCGATGGTCCAGGGAAAAACCATCGTGGAGTACGACGACGGAGCGACAGCCGAGCATATCCGGGACATGTGGCACCGGGTGCAGCAGCGGCTCGAGGAGCAATGAACGCCGTCGGCACGGCGGAGGCAGCGGCATACGCATCCTTTTATCAAACAGCCCAGGGAGACGCCATCGCTGAGGCGGAGGCAGCCCTGCTCGACAGCCTGCTGCCATGCTGCAGCAGCGTGCTGAGCGTCGGATGCGGCCCCGCCATCGTCGAACACCATCTGGCAATGCAACGGCCCGACCTCGCCATAACCGGGATGGACACATCGGCGGCGATGCTGCAGCATGCACCCGACAACATGCCCACCATACAGGCAAACGCAGAGGCACTACCATTTGCCAACGAAACATTCGACGCCGTCCTGTACATCACCTCGCTGGAGTTCATCGCCGGCATCGAGCAGGCGCTCGACGAAGCCCGGCGGGTGCTCCGGCCCGCCGGCAGGCTCATCTCGCTCATGCTCAGCCCGGCCTCCCCCTATTTTCGGGAGCGATACCACCGCAGTGACTCCTATGTCCACCGGCATATCAGGCACGTGACACATGACGGGATAACGGCGGCCTTAGCCCGACGGCTGACCATCCTGCAGGACGGCTACCGGCTGGGCGTCGCCGGGGACAACGTGGTTGAGAGCACCGACCCCGAAACGGCGACGCTCCACGTGCTGGAGGCCGTAAAATATGGATGACCATGTTTTTGGCCCGGTGCCGTCACGGCGCCTGGGGCAGAGCCTGGGCGTCAACAACGTCCCGGCGAAGACCTGCACCTATTCCTGCGTGTACTGCCAGCTGGGGGCCGCACCGCAGCAGCTCAAGCGGCAGACGTTTTATGAACCCGAGACCATCGCAACAGCTGTCAGGGAGGCCGTCGAGGCGCATCCCGACGGCAACATCGACTATATCACGTTCGTACCCGACGGCGAACCCACGCTCGACCGACAGCTGGGCAAAACAATACGGCTGCTCCAGCCCCTGGGCATACCGGTCGCGGTCATATCCAACGGATCATTGCTCTGGCAGAAAAACGTCCGGGAGGCGCTCCTGCAGGCAGACTGGGTGTCCATCAAGATAGACGCGATCAGCCGGCCGGCATGGCAGCAGGTCAACCATCCGCACGGCGACCTGGACCTCGACAGCATACGGCGAGGCTGGAAAACATTCGCCGGCATATATGACGGAACGCTGACCACGGAAACCATGCTGGTGCAGGGCGTCAACGACAGCGAAAAGGAACTGCACGATATCGCCGCCTGCATCGCACCGCTGCAGCCCTCGACCGCCTACCTCGCCGTGCCCACCCGGCCACCCGCACTGGCATGGGTCCAGCCACCAGGGGCGGCCACACGGGCGATGGCCTACCAGACGTTCAAGGAACAGGGCCTGCAGGTGGAAGAGCTGACGGGCTACAGCCCCCAGGACTTCGCCAGCGGCGACGACATAGCGAAACATATCCAGGCCATCCTGGCCGTGCACCCCATGCGGGAGCAGGAGCTGCAGCAGCTGCTGGCCGACAGCGACGCCGACTGGCAGGTCATAGAAAAACTGCTAAACAGGGGCGACATCACCACAGTCTCCTACCAGGCACAGCGATTCTACACAAAAACGCTCCCCGGCGTCACCCGAGGAGGCGACGATGGCTGACAGGGCAACACGGCTGCATACCGCAATCGCGAAGGCGCTCCGTGGCTTCGCCATGACCCTGCCCGTGCTGCTGGGCGTGGTGCTCCTACTGGGACTGTTCAAGACCCATGTCACACCCGATATGATCGCCGCGGTGTTCACCGGCGCCTGCTGGCATGACGTGCCACTGGGCGCAGCAATCGGCAGCATCTCAGCCGGCAACCCCATCACCAGCTACGTCATCGGCGGCGAGCTCCTGGACAGCAATGTGAGCCTGTTCGCGGTGACCGCGTTCATCGTCGCCTGGGTCACCGTCGGCATCGTACAGCTCCCGGCAGAGATAGGCACGCTGGGGCGGCGCTTCGCCCTGCTCCGCACCATCCTGAGCTTCCTGCTGGCGCTGCTGGTCTCCGCTATAACCGTAGCCATTGTTGGGATGATACCGTGAGCGAAAAAGGAAAACGCGGACGGTCGATGCTGCGCTCCGGCCTGGTCTTCCTAGCCATCGTGGCCGGCCTCTACCTTGTCTCCTACACAGCGGATGGCAACGCGACATGGCGGGCGCTCCAGACCAGCATGGACATCCTGTACGACATCCTGCCCGTGCTCTCCCTCGTCATAGCCATGATGACCCTGGTCAACTACCTGCTCAAGCCCAAGCAGGTGGCCATCCATCTCGGCGCCGGCTCAGGGACAAAGGGATGGCTGCTCGCCTCGCTGGCAGGCATCGTCAGCCACGGGCCCATCTACATATGGTATCCCCTGCTCCAGGAGCTCCAGGACAAGGGCATGCGCCCCGGGCTGAGCGCCACGTTCCTCTACAACCGGGCGGTCAAGATACCACTGCTGCCCGTCATGATCTACTATTTCGGCGTCACCTACGTCGCGGTGCTCATGGCGACAATGGTCGGGGCATCGCTGGCAGAGGGAAAACTGATAGACCTGGCGCTCACCGAAGCGTAGCTACCACTGGATGCGAACGCGCTCATCGGAGCCGCACCAGGCACAGGGATACCGCCCATCCCGGCGGCGATGACCACAGCGCGGGCAGCGCTCCATACCATTACAACGAGGTGGTGCTAGATAGCGTTTCGGGTGGGAGGAAGAAGAGAGGTCCACATAGATTGCCCCCAAATCGCTCGCCTAGACGCAGGGCTGAACCTAACACATGGAAAGAACTGATGGAGTGAATTACTCACTCAATCCCTCTAATATTTAATGCTCCTTAATCCATTTTGTTTTCCAAAACTCCATTGCTCCAATCATTCCTCTGAAAGTACCATGTTCCATTCTATTTATTTGGTGAGCACCATAAGTTTCGCCTTCTACTCCCGCTTGTATCGCAATTACATGAACTCCAAACTCATTCATTAGTTTGTTCGCTACATCTTGCCAACTATCTTTTTTGCTATCTATTTCTATTGCCATTTTTCCTCCAATATGGTAATTGTTTAGTTTACTTGACTTCTTTTAGACAGAAGTAAAAATTTTATTAATAGCATCTATGAAAAAAACCTATTCAGTTCAAATTCCTTAATAATAACTTCTCTTGTTTCACCAACCATATCAAGCTCAAAATGTAACTCCACATCAGATGAGCCATCAATATTTTTGTCAACAATTATTTTACCGTCAGACATGAGACCGTAATTTTGTGATTCAACTTTTCTGCTTATGCTTCCTTCGATTCCTCTACCTTCGTTAAATCTTAACGTTTGGTCTAAATTAATCCCCAAATGGATATGTGGTTCTTCTCCTCTTTTTCCTATTAAAATATCAAAATATTGTTCACCGCTATCTTCTTTCACTCTTAGTTTCGCCCAGTATTCGTTGTATGGACATCTTATATCTTGTTTTGTAGTTGCTTTCGTCCACAAGTCACTTTTCAATTCCGTATTTTTACAACCTTCTTCATCACCCATAAAAAGACTACACAACCTTGCTTTAAAAATATAGCGAAGGCCTGTCTATCACCCGCTAATCCGACATTTGATTTCCATCACCGTATCTACAGACAGAGCAGGTATGACCGCTTACACCACAGCCAACTGGTCATTAACAAGAGTTATAATCTGATTAAAACGTGTCAGCACCTCATTCCGGCCGGCAAAAAAGAGAAAAACCGGCAGGGGTTACATGTCCAATATGGCTGAAAACATGGAAAGAGACGTCATCGAGATGTTGAAGGAGGAATACCCAGAGGTGACCGGGACGGCGCTGAACTACGAGACGCCGATGGAGCTATTGGTCGCGACGATTCTTTCGGCGCAGACCACCGACGTGCAGGTCAACAAGGTAACCCCGGCGCTGTTCGAAAAATATCCGAGTGTGGAGGCGTACGCCGAGGCGGACCTGGAGGAATTGCAGGAGGATGTCGGCAGCGTCAACTTTTACCGGAACAAGGCCAAATACATCAAGAAAAGCGCCCGGCGCATCGTGGAGGAGTACGACGGCATGGTGCCCGACCGGATGGAGGACCTGGTGGAACTGCACGGGGTGAGCCGGAAGACCGCCAACGTCGTCCTGAGCGATGCATACGACGTCCACGAGGGCGTCGTCGTGGACACCCATGTCATGCGGCTGGCGCAGCGCCTGGGGCTCACCGAGCATGACAAGCGGGAAAAAATCGAGCAAGATCTGATGGAGCGCTATCCCCGGGAGCAGTGGTATGAGGTGTCCAACATGCTCATCGCCCACGGCCGCCGGATATGCCACGCCCGGAACCCGGAATGCGAGCGCTGCGTGCTCCGGGACAGGTGTCCCTACTATGCGGAGCTGCAGGAGCAGGAAGCGTAGCCCCGGTGGGCATAATTTTTATGTAGCCCGGCGTGTTTGAGCAGCCGTGGGTATCGACGAGGACATCGAGGAGATAGAGCAGGAGATACGGGAGACGCCGTACAACAAGGCGACGCAGCAGCATATCGGCCGGCTGAAGGCCAAGCTGGCCCGGCTGCGGGATAAAAAGGCGGAGCAGGCGGCCAAGAGCTCCGGCGGCAGCGGCTTCGCGGTCAAAAAAACCGGTGATGCCACGGTGGGCATGATCGGGTTTCCCTCGGTCGGCAAGTCAACCCTGCTCAACCGGCTGACCAATGCTGAGAGCGAGACCGCCGACTACGATTTTACCACGACCACGATTGTTCCCGGGGTGATGGACTACGAGGGCTGCAAGATACAGCTGCTCGACCTCCCCGGCATCATCCATGGCGCCTCGGAGGGCAGGGGCGAGGGCAAAAAAATCATTTCGATGGCCCGGGTCGTCGACCTCCTCCTCATCCTGGTCGATGCGGGGCAGCCATCCCAGCTCGACCACATCAGGCGGGAGCTGTACCGGTCGGGCATCCGGCTGAACCAGCGGCCGCCCGCGGTGTCAGTCAAGAAAAAGGGCAGCGGCGGCGTCCACGTCGAGCTGTCCCGGCGGGCGCGGCTTGACGAGCGGACGGCGCGGAGCATCGCTCAGGAATACCTGGTCAACGCGGATATCTCCATCCGTGGCGATGTTACCGCTGAGCAGTTCATTGATACATTGGCGGGCAACCGGGTCTACATCCCGGCCGTGGTGGCCTGCAACAAAATCGATGTGCACGGCGACGGCTGCGGGGAGGGCATTCCCATGTCGGCGAAGACGGGCGAGGGGGTCGACAGGCTCAGGCAGCGGATTTTTGAAAAGCTCGATGTCGCCCGCGTGTATCTCAAGCCGCAGCATGGCAAGGCGGACATGGAGCGGCCCCTGGTGGTCAAACAGGGAGCGGAGATAGCGGATGTCTGCCGTGAGGTGCACCGCTCGTTCGAGAAAAACTTTCGCTATGCATCCGTGTGGGGGCCGTCTGCGGCGTTTCCGGGGCAGCGGGTCGGACTGGACCACGTGGTGCAGGACGGCGACGTGGTGACCATTGTAACGAGGTAGCTACCGGGTGTCCCGTATCTCGTCGATCATGTCGTATGCGTACCGGAGATGGGGAATGGTGATGGAGCCGCCCACGATGAGGGCGACGTTCAACGCCTCGTAGAGCTCCGCGTTGCTGTAGCCCTCCTGGATGCATCGGTCGAGATGGTACAGGATGCAGTCGTTGCAGCGGAGCACCGTCGACGCTATGAGGCCCAGCAGTTCCTTGGTTTTCGCCGGGAGCTCGTTGCCCTGGTATACCGCGGTGTCAAGGGCGAAAAACCGCTTGGTGTCCCGGTCGCCTGCGGCGAGTATCCGCTGGTTCATCCGTTCCCGGTATTCTTTGAATTCCTGGTACCGCATGGTTACTCTGCCCGGGCTATCTTGATGTCCAGCTTCTTCGGCGCGTCTCCGATGTCGATGGTGATGGTGCGAGTGTAGACGTAGCGGGTCTGGTTGGCGGTGACGTTGACCGATACGCGGTAGGTGCCCGGGGACAGGCTTTTTTCGTAGGCCCCGGTTTCGTTGGACTGCTGCGTGGCGTTTTTCGCGTTCTGGTCCGGCGCGTCGAGCACCGTGAAGTCGATGGGCACGTTGGGAACCGTCTCGTTGGCGTCATGTCTGCCGTTGCCGTTGACGTCCAGCCAGGTCGTCCCGCTCACCTTGACCGTTGACGGCACCATGGACAGGTTCTTGGTCGTCGTTTCCTGGGGTCGTATGGGCACCTGCGTGGACGCGGTCACGTCGTAGCCGTCCCTGGTCACGGTCATCTGGTAGGAGTCGGGGAGCAGCGAGGTTATCTCGTATTCGCCCCGGTTGTTCGTGGTCGCGGTCTTGCCGCCGACCTCGACTTTGACGTTGGACATCAGGTCGTCGACGCTTGCATTGTATTTGCTGTTGCCGTCCTTGTCCCAGTAGGCGATGCCCTCGACGGAGCCCTTCTGGATGGTGATGGTGCCGATGTCCCGCTGCCAGTCGCCGCGGCGCATGGCCTCGTCCTCGGTGATGGGCGCTCGTTCGCCCGTCTGGTTGAACGAAATGTTTTTGATCTGCACCTGGTTCTGGCCGCTGCCCTGCGTCACCGACAGCGAGATGTTGCCGGCCGGGGCGATAACCGAGAAATGGCCGCTGGTGTCGGTGACCACGCTGTCATGCGAGATGGCCCGCGACTGGTTGAATATGGTGATGTTACGCTGGACGGTCACCTGGGCTCCGGTGATGGGTTCGCCTTCGCTGACCAGCGTGCCGTTGATGCGGGCGCCCTCGTAGTATTTGGCGATGACGACCGCCGGGCAGCCGCGGCACAGACTTCCCCGGGCGAAGTAGAGCGATTTTTCGTCGTTGATGGGGGAGACGTATTCCACACAGAAATGTTTGAATCCCTGCGTGGGCCGCATGAGCATGTACATGTAGTTGAGATACTGCTGGTTTTCGGTCTGGTTTTCGAATATCTGCCGGGGCACCGATGAGCCGAGATAGGCGCGGTACACCATGCTGTTGTAGAACGGCTGCTTGCGTTCCTGGTGCGGGGTGAGCTGGCCGACCTGCTGCCGCTCGGTCTGCGTCATGTTCCGGACTTCCTCGGGCGTGAACTCGAGGCCGCTCTCGTTGGTGTACCAGAGCCTGAAGTAGCGGTCCTGGCTGGTCTCGTAGCCGAAGGTGCCCTTGTCGGCGAGGAAGGTGAACACGTTGAAGATGTTGACGTCGTAGCCTTCGACGCCGTAGTAGCGGATGCTGTTCCCCGTGACGTTTTGCACGTCGTGGTACAGCCAAGTGAGCTCCTCGTCGGTGAGGTTGCCGGTGAGCAGCCGGGTGGCGTCATGATACCGGGCGTTTTCGGCGCGCACCCGGTAGTCTTCGCCGCCGTACTCCTTGCCGATGACGTCGTCGTAGGTGGTGTTGACATACTCCTTCGGCGTCTCGATGATGGCGGCCAGGTCGTCGCTGCGGTGGCCCAGGTGGTCGTCGAAGACGGCTTTGAGACTGGGGGAGAGCTCGCCGTCGTGCTGCTGCATGTCGCCCTCGGCCAGCCGGACGATCCATATGGAGACGGCCGCCTGCTCGCTTTCCGCGGTCTGGAAATTGGAAGCCGGCGGGATGCCGTCCTGGAAGTTGTCGGCCACCGTGGGATGCTTGGCGATGGCGACCTCGTAGAACCCGTAGTCCCACCAGGATATGATAGCCGGCTTTTCCGTGTTGCTCATGTTCTGCTCCTGCCGCTCAAGCCAGCCGAACGCGTCGGTCCAGTACTCCTCGGTGTTCAGGCCCAGGCCGAAGGCGCCGAGCTTGTCGCTGTCAAAATCCCGCTTCATGGTCGACGGGAGCGAGGCGTCGAACGACATCCAGCCGTTGGGCACGAACACCAGGAAAACGATGAAAGCCACGCCGGCCACGTGCCGGACCTTGACGCCTTTTTTGAATCCATACCAGCCGCCGCCGACGCCCTTGACGGTGGACACCATCTCCTTGAAGTTGAGCCGGTCAACGGTCATCCAGAGCACCCAGCCGCCGAGGACCGCCATGAGCGGAACCAGATTGTTCAGGAAACGCCCGGCCGTGGTCAACAGCCACGTCTCGACGAGCAGCCACATGATGACAAGGAAATAGCCGCGCTTCGACCGGTCCTTCCAGTACCAGTAGATGAGAAACAGAAATCCGACCCAGGCCAGCCAGAACAACACCGGTCCGAAGGACATCACGTTCCGGCTGAAGTCAAACGTGCCGGCCTCGGCGATGGTCAGCGACACTTTTTTGCCGTAGATACCGGAGCCGTAGATGATGTCGGAGATACTCGTAAACGGCTTGAGGACGGAGATGGTGGTGTTCCGTATGAGGTAGAGAAACGCCAGGGCGACGCCGCTCAGCCCGAAAATCGAGGGGATGGACACCACCCAGGGGATATCCTGCTTGCCCAGCCACAGGTAGATGCCGCTGAACAGGGCAACACCCAGCACGACGGCCAGCTCCGTGGTCATGGCAAACCCCTGCTTGTAGAAAAAGAAGGGCAGCGCCACCAGGTAGCCGCCGAACAATGCAATGTTGACCGTCCGGGGCACGCGCACGTTGATACGCGAGGAAACAATGTCCACGAACATCTGCGCCACGGCGTACACCGCGACCACGGCGTAAATGTAGCGGGCGGCCACCCAGGTCATGGACATAGCCGCGATACACGTCCCGGCCATGAACGCGTACAGCATCGATTTTTTATCATGCCGCTCCGTAAGACCGAGCAGCAAAAACATCATGGCCGTGGCGGTGAGCAGCAGCACAAAGGAGTCATGGTCGTAGAGAGAATAGGCGGAGCCGTGACCGGAGCTCACATGAATCGGAATCAGGGCCACCATGAACGCGGCGGCCAGGCCGGCCTTCCAGTTAAACAGCCGGGAGCCGATCACGTAGACCGGGAACACCAGCAGAGCACCGTACAGCGCCGGGAGAAACTGCATGAGATAGCCCAGAGCGTCGACCTCTCCCATGGCCGGGGAGAGCAGCTTGCCGGCACCCATGGTGATCATGTTGAAAAGCGGCGGACGGCCACCAGACCGGCCCAGGGGATAGTTCAACAACGGGTCCGTGGTGCCGTATTCACCGCCCAGGTATGCATATTCACCGGTTTCAAGCGTGTCCTCTATAAGCCGGGCGTTGTAATAGGGGTCGGGCCCGGACAGATAAAACTTCTCTGTCAGGGATGTGGCATCCTCGTTGACAGCCACGCCGGAGGTAGCATTAAAATAGGTATTGAAAAACAATACGAGGACAAACGCTACGACAACCAGCGGTAGCGCCCACTTCTTTAGATTAATCCCTGATGCCATGGTTTCACTCTGTCGGTAAATGACCGTGGCAATAAATATTTTATCCTACCCCGTATTCCATATACCATGCAAAAAATAGCGGTACTGTTTATCGTGGCTCTTTTTGCGGGCGGCGGCATGATGGCGGGTCTATCGCATGACGCAGCGCGGACGGCGTCTTTGACGCCGTCGGCTCAGGGCGATACAACCGAATCATACACATTTTCCTTCAGCTCGCCGGAGATATCCCGGGATGGCTGGCTGCACGTCGATGTCGAGGGCTGCTCCACGGTGCAGCACGAGGGCGAGCCCATGCTGCCCTACGCGACGCATACGATGACGTTCCCCCTGGGAACCGCCATCCAGGATGTCCAGATATCGCTGGGCGACGTGGAGACCCGGCGGCTGGACGGCACCATCGCCCCGGCGGCACGGCCGATGCGCCTGGACATGCAGCAGGCAGAGCATGTGCAGGAAAAAGGCCCGGTGTACGAGCGGGAGGGGCTGTATCCCTCGCAGTGGCTCACATGGAACACTGGTGCGGGATTGCACCACGGCGAGCATGTCATGTTTCTCACGCTGCAGGCGTTTCCCGCCCGGTATGCCCCGCAGGCCGACGAGCTGCGCCATGCGGACAGCATCGATGTCACCGTGACCGTTGAACGGCCGGCTGAGCCGCTGCTCACCGGCGACGAATACGACATGCTCATCATTACGCCGCAGCAGTTCACCGATGCCCTGCAGCCGCTGGTTGAGCACAAGGAAGACAGCGGCCTGGCCACCAACATGGTGACCCTGGACGAGATATATGCGTCGGCGGAGGGACGGGATGACGCTGAGCAGGTCAAGTATTTCATCAAGAACGCCCTTGACGACTGGGGCATCACATATGTCATGCTGGTGGGCGGCCGGAACGGCGGCCTGCTGCAGGAGAAATGGTGGTGCCCCGTCCGCTATGCGTACGCTGACGACGGCGGGGAAACAAAATTCCTCAGCGACCTCTACTTCGGGGACATCTACAAGATGGAGGACGGCGAGCCGGTGTTCGACGACTGGGACCCCAACGGCAACGACAAATTCGCCGAATATACCAGGATGACGAAGGAGGACGTCGACCTGTACCCCGACGTCTACGTGGGACGGCTGGCCTGCCGGAACAGCTACGAGGTCACCCGGATGGTGGAAAAAATCATCGCCTACGAGACAACGGCGGCGGGCAGCGACTGGTTCAACCGTATGGTGGTCGTCGGCGGCGACTCCGCACCCCGGGAGGGAGACCCCTACTACGAGGGCGAGGAGGAAAACAAGGTGGCGCTGGACTACATGGAGGGCTTTACGCCCGTGAGGCTGTGGACGTCGGATGGCTCGCTGTCCGGCCCCCAGGATGTCATCGGGGCCATCGACGACGGCTGCGGCTTCCTGTTTTTCGACGGGCACGGCAACCCGATGGGCTGGTCGACGCATCCCCCGCATGACGAGGAGACCTGGATTGACGGCCTGGCGCTGGGCGACATGACCAAGCTTTCGAACGAGGGCATGTACCCGGTCTGCGTGGTCGGCGGCTGCCACAACGGGCAGTTCAACGTCAGCCTGCTCAACCTGCTCAAGGTATACGAGGGGCAGCGGTGGCTGGACTACGTCTACTACGGCGAGATGGCACCGGAAAGCTGGGCGTGGTGGCTGACCCGGACGTTCGACGGGGGCTCGATTGCGACCATGGCCTACACGGGCTACGACTGGTTCAGCATCGGGGACGGCAACAGCGATGGCGTCCCTGACTGCGTGCAGCGGCTCTCCGGGTATATGAACGTCCACGTGTTCAAGCAGTACGGCGTCGACGGATATCGCATGCTGGGCGAGATGCACGGCGGGGCGCAGGTCGACTACCTGAACGGATTGTTTCCCACCAGCGAGGTCCTCGACTACAAGACCGTGGAGGAGTTCGTCCTGTTCGGCGACCCCAGCCTGATGGTCGGCGGCTACTAATACGATGGTGCTCCCGCAGTCGTTCTACGAGCGCGATCCGGCAGCCGTGGCCCGGGAGCTGCTGGGGCAGACCCTGGTGGTCTCCCGAGGGCAGTCCATGGAAGGAAAAATCGTGGAGACGGAGGCCTACTACGGGCTGTCCGACCCGGCGTCGCGGGCCTCGCAGGACGGGATGAGTCGGCGCAGCAGGTGGATGTGGGATGCCGCCGGCACCGCGTTCGTCTACATGGTGCACGGCTACTGGCTGTTCAACGTAATCACCGAAGCAAAGGGCACGCCCTCGGGGGTGCTCATCCGGGCCGTGGAACCGCTGACGGGCATCGAGACGATGCGGCGGCGGCGGGGCCGGGAACGGCTCCGGGATCTGACGTCGGGACCTGGGAAGCTGACCATCGCGCTGGGCATCGACAGGTCGGATAACGGGCGGGCGGTCTACGATGACGCGTCGCCGGTCCGGATAGAACAGGCGGGTACGGTGAACGACGGGGAGGTGGCGACCTCGCGGCGTATCGGCGTCACCCATGACCTGCCCAGGGATCTGCGCTTCTACGTGGAGGGGAATCCCTACGTGTCGCGGTGAGAGCAGGGGAAGCGGTAGCTATTTATCGGATAGCCCGATTCTTTTGTGACCATGAAACGATTGCTGTTGGCGGCGGCCGTATCGCTGTTGGTTGCTGTTCCCCTGATGACGACGGCGGTGGAGGACAGCGGTCAGGATGCTGGTCTGCCGTCCTCGTTTAGCTGGCGGAACGTAGACAGCGTGGATTATACGACGGGGATTAAAAACCAGGCGCCGGCTCCCACCTGTGAGGCCTACGCGCTGGTTGCGGCCATGGAGACCCTTATGCAGTATCAGATGCAGGAGCGCTTTGGACCGGACCTCTCGGAGACCCATCTCTATTTCTATGCCGGCGGGACCTATGAGGCTGGCTATGTGAACCTGGTGGACGCCGCGAACTATCTCATGGCGCATGGCGTCCCGGACGAGGGGTGCTATCCCGACCCGCATCGGCCGTTTGACTACCCGTTTGAGAGCCTGCCGGGCTGGGAGAACCGGACGGTGAAGATACGGGAATGGGGCTGGGTGGACCTGACGGAGGAGGCGATAAAGACGGCGCTGGTGGAACACGGTCCGCTGGTCATATGCGTCTCCTTCTGGCAGGATTTCTACTACTATACCGGGGGCGTGTACGAGCACCGGTGGGGGCGGCTGGCCGGCGGGCATGTCATGGCCATGGTGGGCTACGACGACGAGGAGCGATGCTGGATCATAAAGAATAGCTGGGGGACGGGCTGGGGGGAGGATGGCTGGCTGAAGATATCCTACGACGCGGACATGTTCGCGGACTGGTACGGCGAGGACACCGGGGTGATGTACATCGACGGCGTGCATGGCGTCTTCCAGCCGGATGTCCCCGAGGTGGAGATAGTGCAGCCGGAGATATATCATACGTATCTGTTCGGACACGCGTTTCCCACAGTGTTCAGGAGCCTGCCGCTGGTGCAGGAGGCGGCCCCGAGAATCGTGGGCGGTATGACGGTATCCGTGCAGGCGGAAAACGCTGACCGGGTGTCATTTTACCTCGACGACGAGCTGGTCCATGTCGACGAGGAGGCGCCGTATACCTGGAGCCTGGAGGCGTCCTCTGGCGTGCACACGGTGAAAGCCCTGGCATACAACGGGGAAGCAAGGTCTCAGGACATCCGGGACGTGTTCGTCGTGTTCTGAGGATGCCGCCGGCGTTTTACCGTTCAAACACGCAGAAATAGCGCGTGAGGCTTCGATGCACGTAGAGGGGGTGCACCTCAACGAGGTCAAAAAAATGTTCTCCAGGCGCCGCCAGGCGCTTTTCCGGGACGCCGACGATGGCACGCCGGCCCGGGGGGAGCCAGTCGGCGAAACGTTCGAAGGCCCGCCGGTACAGCCCGTCCCTGTCGGTGCCGGTGACCGTGGAGCGCCCGTAGGGGAGGTCGGTGACCAGGGCGTCGACTTCGTCGAGCGCAAGCGTGGTGGCGTCGGCGGTGTGCAGCGTGTAATCCGTGATGCCGTAGTGCTCGAGGTTTGCCCGGCAGCCTTTGATGGTCCTGGCTTTGACGTCGACGCCGACGACATGGGCGCCGAGCAGCCCGGCTTCGATGAGGATGCCCCCGGTGCCGCAGAACGGGTCGAGGAGCGTCTCACCCAGCGTGATACCGGAGAGGTTGACCAGGGCCCGGGCAATCCGGGGATGTAGCGAGATGGGATGCGAGAACGGGCGATGATGGGGCTTCCGCTGCTCATAGCTGCTGCGGTCCACGCCGGCGATGGAGGTGCACAGGTATACCCGGTCGTCGACGAGGATATGCAGCTCCACATCGGGCGCGTCCAGGTCGACGGTCATGCCCGTGGCGTGGCATATGGCTTCGCCGATGACCCGCTTGAGATGGCTGACACTGGCGCTATCGTTAGCGCGGTGACCGCGCAGGGCGAACGTTTCGCCGGAGAAGGAAAGCCCGGGGAGGGCTGCCGTGATGTCGTCGACGGTTCCAGACGCGTGGACCTGGTGGACGGCATGGGTGAGCGCGAGGCAACGGGCTATCTGCCGGAGCAGTGCCAGGGATGTGTCGGTCTCGACAGTCAGGTATCGGCCGGGCTGACGCGCCTTGAAGAGGATATTGTGGGCCTGCAGCACGGTCTGTGCCTCGGCTGCCGGCAGCGTGGCATGCTCTCCTGATAGCTCGAAAAGGACGTTCATTCTCGGTTGTAGCGGAGCGTGTCCAGGATCTCGCGTTGCAGGGATATCTGCTCCCGCTGGTAGGGGGCGACGCTGCTCTGCTGCACGAGCTCTTCCAGCCTGGCCCGGACGTCCCGGTATGGATGGATGCCGTGCAGCTCGTAGTAGCTCCTCGTCCTTGGGGTGTTGACGCCGCGTTCGCCGCCGGCGAAGCCGAAAAAGCCGACTTTTTTGCTGGGGGTGGCGGCCACGCCGCCGCCGGCGAATGATTCATCGTCGCCCATGCCGAAGCCGGAGGCGGTGATGGGGATGATGGTGCCGAAGCCGAAGAGCTTGCCCAGGACGCCCTGGGAGGAGTCGACGTCGGATATTTTTTCGTAGCGGATGCTCCGCTGCCGGGACCGGAGGATGCCGCCCTGCAGGACGATGCGGAGGTCGGTGAGCACGTAGCGGTGGGAATGCCGGTAGATTTCGACGAGGGGGAATCCGGCGAGAAAGACGAGCATGGTGTAGACGGGCAGAAACAGGCCGGTGTTGTCCCAGAGGCCGAGCTGCCAGGCGGCGACCAGGCCGATGGCGATGACCGCGGCGTAGGCGAAAAAGATGCGCCATCTGACCAGGATGATGGAGGCGGCGACGCCGATGAGCACCAGGCCGGCTATCCAGATGACGATGGCGAGCGGCGCGTCCATCCCGAGGTTGATGGTGTCCCAGACCGGCGCGTTGTACAGCCACAGCAGGAAAATGCTCCATATGACGGGGATGGCCCAGAGCAGGTGGAGATGCAGGAAGGAGAGCACGTGGGGTGTCAGCCTGGTTTTGACGGTTTCGTTGTCCAGCGGTTCGAATGTCACATGGTTTTATCGGGCGGCCATATACATGTTTTTTCATTTATTTACGGGGCTACGGCGCTGCACGCGGCGTTTCAGAGAAAATGTGGGCTGCGACAGCAAAACATTTTAATAAATGTTGTCGTTTTACCTTTTAAATAGGTGATTTGATGAAGAAGATAGTCGAAGAAGCAATGTCACGTGCCAATAGTGGTGTAACTCCAGAGGTAGAGATGGACGAAGAGGACATGCAGGAGCTGGAAGAGAGCAACAAGGAGCTGGAAGAGGTACTGGCGGGTCTTACCACCAACATCAAGGTCGTTGGCTGCGGCGGCGCAGGGACCAACACCATCGTGCGATGCGTGGAGGCGAAGGTGTTCGGCGCGGAACTGCTGGCCATGAACACCGACGCGCAGCATCTCCTGCACGCCAAGGTCCCGAACAAGATGCTCATCGGAAAACGCGTCACCAAGGGATTCGGCGCCGGCTCGATGCCTCAGAAGGGGCGCGAGGCGGCCATGGAAAGCGAGGCCGAGATCCGGGAAAAAATGGATGGCGCAGACATGGTCTTCGTGACCTGCGGGCTCGGCGGCGGGACAGGCACCGGGGCGGCCCCCGTGGTAGCCAAGAACGCCATGGAGGACGACGCGCTGACCATCGCCATCGTGACCATGCCGTTCAGCGTCGAGGGGCGCATCCGGCGGGAAAACGCCGAGATGGGGCTCTCCCGGCTGCGGGATACCTGCGACACCGTCATCGTCATCCCGAACGACCGGCTGCTGGACGTGGCACCGCGGATGCCAATCAACGCGGCCTTCAAGATGGCCGACGAGATACTGATGCGGAGCATCAAGGGCATCACCGAGATGATCACCAAGCCCGGTCTCATCAACCTGGACTTCGCGGATCTGAAGACCATCATGCAGCGCGGCGGCGTGGCCATGATCGGCATCGGCGAGTCGGACGGCGAGGACCGCGCGACGGCGGCGGTGACCGAGGCGCTGTCGTCTCCCCTGCTCGACGTGGACGTGAGCGAGGCGACGGGTGCGCTGGTCAACGTCATCGGCGGCGAGGACATGACCATCAAGGAGGCGGAGGGGGTCGTCGAGGAGCTGTATTCCCGTATCAATCCCGATGCGTCCATCATCTGGGGTACCTCCATCGACGAGAACCTGAAACGGGAGCTGAAGGTCATGCTGGTGGTCACCGGCGTGAAGTCGAAGCAGATCCTGGGCCGGTCTTCCGAGGGGGAGAGGGACGGCAAGAAAGAGCACGGCATCGACATCATCAGATAATACCGGGAGATATCCATGAGCATCAAAAGTGGCAAAGGCAGGGAAATGAGTCCAGCGATGGAGCGCGCCTGGGAGCTGCAGCACCGGATAGAGAAGCGGACGGAGCGGATGGGTAAGGGCAAGTACGGCCGCGTGCTCAAGATGGCCCGAAACCCGGAGGAGGAGGAATACGTGAAGAGCGCCCAGATGGCGGCTATCGGCATAGCTATTATCGGCGTTATCGGTTTCGTTATCTATCTGCTGGCCAGCCAGGTGGCACCGTGGATTGGAGAGCTTGTGGGACTGTAAGATGATGGAAACACCGGAGCCATCGGAGCCATCCCGGATTTTTGTGGTCAAGACGCAGGTGGGGCAGGAGGAAAACGTGGCCAACATGCTCTACAAGATGGTGAAAAAGGAGGGAGAGAACGTGCTGTCGATGCTGGCGCCGCGTGAGCTGCGAGGCTACATTTTTGTGGAAGGCTACGACGTCGACGTCATCAAAAAACTTATACGGCACATGCGGTATGCCCGCGATGTGCTCGATAAAGATGTCGCGTTCGACGAGATTGAACATTTCCTCTTCCCGCCCTCGGCGGTCGCCAACGTGGAAGAGGGCAACATCATCGAGCTCGTGTCCGGACCGTTCAAGGGAGAAAAGGCCAAGGTCACCCGTATCGACGATGCGAAGGAGGAGATTACCGTCGAGCTGCTGGAGGCAATGGTCCCCATCCCCATCACGGTCAGAGGCGAACAGGTAAGAGTGCTCAAAAAGCAAGAGGAATAAATATGACGGAAGTTGTAGAAGTACTGGTAGAAGGAGGAAAAGCATCCGCTGGCCCCCCGATCGGGCCTGCGCTCGGCCCCCACGGCGTCAACATCATGGAGGTCGTGAACGAGATAAACGAGCAGACGAAGGATTTTAAGGATACGACGGTGCCGGTCAAGATTATCATAGACCCGGCGACCAAGGAATACGAGATAGAGATCGGGACGCCGCCGGCGTCTGCGCTTATTCTCAGGCGAGCCGGTGTGGACAAGGGCTCGTCCAACCCCCGCGAGGAAAAGGTGGGCAACATATCGATGCAGGATGCCGTCGACATTGCAAAGATGAAGGAAACCGGGCTGCTGGGTAAATCGATGAAGGAAAAAACCAAGGAAGTGGTCGGTACCTGTGTCTCGATGGGCATCAAGGTTGAAAACAAGGACCCGAAGCAGGTTGGACAAGAGATAGATGAGGGAGCATATGACTCCCTTTTTTCCTAGATGTTGTAGACGCTGACTGAAACGCTCTGCTCGGCCCGGTTGCCGGCGTTGTCGTACGCCACGACTTTGAGCGTGTGGGAAAACAGTACCGTGTCATCCCATACCCATTCGTAGGGTGCTGTCTCGTCGGATGCTTTTTCTACCCCGTCCACGAGGAAGGAAACCCGGTGCATGCCCGACGTGGCGTCGGATGCGGCCACGCCCACCGTTATCTGCCCGACGATGACCGCTTTGGCGCGGAGGACGGGAAGGATTTCCCTGTCGAAGAGATAGAGATTGTTCGCAGTGGGTTTCTCCAGGGTTAACGAGGGTGCCGTGTTGTCAACCGTGAACACTGCATCCGAAAGGTCGGTGCCGTCGTTGTTCGAGGAATCCGAGACAGATATTTTGATGAGGTACTCGGTGCCGTCGTCGAGACCGTCGGTGTCCCATTCGTATAGGCCGTCGTTTGCCGTGTCTACCACGATGGTCTGCCATGACACGCCTTCGTCGGCGCTGTATTTCAATGTGACCTCGAGCTCTGAGTCATTCGCTGCCGTGTCGGTGGCGTTCCAGGTGATGTCCACGTCGCCGGAGATGTTTTCGCCCCCGTTCGGCGCGGTGAGCGTCACCGCGGGCGGTGTCACGTCTTCGACCTTGAATGTCTTGACACTTGACGTGTTGCCGTTGCCTTCGCCGTCGACCGCGTAGAAGCTATACTCGTAGGTGCCCAGCGTGGTATAGGTGGCTTCATGGTAGTAGGTGTCGTTGACCGCCTGCCCGACAATCGAGGTGTTGGTGACCTCGTCGTCGGGGTCAATAATCTTGAGGAACACGTCCTCGACGGCGACAGCGTCGGTTATCGTGGCCGACAGGTTGACCGCGGCGTTGTACGTGGCTGCAGCAGGCGTGGCGGCGACGTTGGAGAATGCCGGAGGCGTGGTGTCCTGCACGGTGAAGGTCTGCTCCTGTGAGGCGTTGCCGTTGCCCGCATCGTCGACCGCGTAGATGTAAAAGGTGTAGTCGCCGAGGTCGTAGTAGGGCTGCTGGCAGTAGTAGGTCATTTCTTCGATGCCGCTGACGTTCTGGAAAATGGAAACGTTGCGGGGAGCCGTCTCGTTGGGATAGGTGATGACCAGGCGGACGTCGGCGAGGTCCATGTCGTCGGTGACGTTGGCGGTGATGACGACGTTTTCGCCGGCTTCCGCCGTCTGCGGGCTGACCGTGACGTCGCGTATCGTCGGCGGGACGGTGTCCTCGCCGCTCGTGGTAAAGCTCCACGTGGCAGAGGTGTTCGTCAGCGCACCGTCATCGGC
>JAWOAW010000102.1:0-4616 GCA_046498345.1 Thermoplasmatota archaeon | reverse complement strand
GGTAGGCGACCAGGGCCACGTGAAACGGCTGGTTGAACATCCGCATCTGCGTGTCGAGGTCGATGTGCGACATGAAGCTGGTGTACCCGGGATGGGAATGATACCAGCCGATGAGCACGTAATCATACTCCAGCTCGTCCAGCTCGTCGAACATGCTCTCGAAGGCATCCTCCCGGAAGCGCACCGACGTGGCGGTGGCGTCCAGCTGCCCGGTGACCACGTCGTATACCACGGAAAACCGCTCGCTGTTCCACCGGCAGATGTCGCCCACCAGGAACCCGAGGGCTTCCAGCTGGTCGGCGGCCATCTCGGCGCAGTGGACGAGCAATTCGTCGATGACCGCCTGCCGGATGTAGAGGTTGAGGTCCTGCGTGCATCGGGTGTTGACCTTTGTTTCGTGTGGCTCTGCGGTGCCTTCGACGTCTTCGATGCCGGCCTGGTGCAGCCGGGCTGCCATGTAGGTTTGGGCGTCTTCTTCGCTTTGGCGGGGGGTGTAGCTGAACACGATGTTGTCGGGCGGCTGCCGTCGTTTAGGGTTTTTTCTCGTTTCCCTGGTTATCTTTATCATTGTTGCTGATGATGACGGGTTTTTTGTGGGTTTTTCTGGATGGCTCCACCGTCGGCGGATTGTAGGGATGGGTGTTGAAGTATTCCGCCGCCCGGGTGCAGGTGTCGTTGTCGTAGGGGTCTCCGGGATTCGGGTTGAGCAGCAGGGATTCGATGCCCCGTATGAAGCTGGGCAGGTTGGACCGGAAGTTCCATTCGTCGAGCAGCTTGGTGCAGATGTAGCCGCCGTCATCGGGCGGCATGATGTTGGGATGGAAGATGGTGCTCCGCCACCGGGCGATGGGCGTCTGGTAGGGATAGTCGTCGGTGATGGTTATCTGGAGCTTGTGGTTGTACCGGCTTTTCAGCTGCCCGTCCTTCATGACCGGTCCCGGCGTGTTCACCAGGGTTACCTTGACGGTGACCGGGAATGTTTCCAGGCCGGGCCCTGAAATGTTGAAAAAATGCTCAAATTCCTGTTTGCATTCCCATATCTCGTTTTTTACCCGCCTCGCCAGGATGTCGGTGGGAAGCGACACGGGCCATCACCGGCCGCCGGTGGGGTCGGGGATGAGCTCGACCACGTCGCCCTCCTGGATGGTCGTGCCCCCGATGCTCGTGGTGCCGCCGAGCTGTTTTTTGCCGAAGCGTATAACGTAGGCGCCGGGGTCCTTGTTCCAGTAGTTGGCCGAGCTTTCCACCACCTCCTCGACGGTGTTGTCCTCTTCGACGTCCATGTCGATGGTGCTCCCGGTCTCCGCATCTTTCACTGTGATTTTCATCGAAAGAGAAACGATAGAATGTCTTATATACTTAACGATTAACCCCATGGTCAAGGTTTTACGTATGTCTGTCCGAGTGGCGTCACGATTTCCGTTTACCGGTGGTGCGGGCAGCCGGGGTCGAGCGGTACCTCCATGACGTCGGCCACGTTGCGGTTGGCATCATAGTAAAACAGGTTTTCGATGAGCCGCTCACGCCGGCCGTTCACCAGCTTCAGGGTCTCCTGCACCTGCACCGCGGAGATAATGCTCGTGGTGTTGACATCCGACGCCATCTTGGGCTCAAAGACGGTGATGTCGTCGCCGGTGCAACTGTACCGCACGTCCTTCACCCGGTGATGGGTGACGTTCATGGCGCATTCCAGGCAGCTCGTGTCCGGCGGCACGACGACCTGTACCTTGCCCACCAGGCCCCGGGTGCCCCCGTCGATGTACGGAATCCCGTGGTAATACGCATGGGCGTTGAGATGCAGCCGGGTTTCGATGTTGTCCAGGCAGCCCAGCACCACGTCATGCCGGGCGACGAAGTCATCGGGCAGCTCCTGTATCTTTTGCACGTACGGCTCCACCTGCACGTCGGGGTCGAGCCTCGCCGCCTTCTCGCCGATGACATGTGCCTTGTACCGCCGCTGCTGTGCATCGCCATCAGAAAAAAAGACGCACCGGTTGAGATTGGACAGCACGACGTGGTCCATGTCCACCAGCGAAATGTTTCTGAACCCCGACAGGATGAGGTCCTTGCAGGTTTCGTTGCCCAGCGCACCGGCGCCCACGACCAATACCGCCGCATCGCGCACCGCGTCGCGGTCAAACCAGGCGAAGCGTTTTGACCGGTCGTATTTGTCCCGGTCGATGTCGCCGGCCTGCAGCGTCAGCTTGCCCATGACGTGCATTGACGCCGGCCTTAAATGATTTGCCACCACGTCGGGCTCTCGGCCATGTCTGCATGGCGTGGTTCATAAGCTTTGCCGTTGTCTGATTGGCTTCAGACGAACATGCTAACACATCTCGCACAAGGTTTATTTAGCCATCTTACATTCGGATGAATGGGGGAAGAAATGTCCGATGACATCTTCAATTCGCTACTGAGAACCAGCGACATATTTAAAAATAAGGAAGTTTTGCGTCCTTCATATGTGCCTGACGTATTGCCACATCGAGAGCAGCAGATAGAGGAACTGGCCTCCATCCTGGTGCCGGCGCTCAAAGGAGAGACGCCGTCAAACGTCTTCATGTACGGCAAAACCGGGACGGGCAAGACAGCCGTCACCAAATACGTCGGCTCCCACCTCTACCACAAGGGACAGGAGCTGCAGCGCCCCACCCATTTCATCTACATCAACTGCGAAATCGTCGACACGCAATACAGGGTGCTGCAAAACATCTCCAACCACTTCATCCAGGACTGGTCGGAGCGGGTGCCCTTCACTGGCTGGCCCACCGACGAGGTCTACGCCCAGCTCGTCCACCGCATCGAAAACAGCAAAGGCGTCGTGGTCATCGTCCTCGACGAGGTCGACAAGCTCAAGGGCGACGAGGCCCTCTACAACCTCTCCCGCATGAACAACGACCTGGAGAACGCGAAAACATCCATCATCGGCATCTCCAACGACCTCAAGTTCACCGAGTTCCTCGACCCCCGCGTCAAGTCATCGCTCGGCGAGGAAAACATGATCTTTCCGCCGTACACGGCCGACCAGTTGGACAACATCCTCGGCGCCCGGGCCAAAAAAGCCTTCCGGCCCAACGCCCTCGGCGGCTCCGTCACCGCCCTCTGCTCGGCGCTGGCAGCCCAGGAACACGGCGACGCCCGCCGCGCCCTCGACCTGCTGCGCGTGTCCGCCGAGATTGCCGATCGTTCCGGCGGCGCCGCCATACGGGAGCGGCACGTGCGCATGGCGGTCAACAAGATAGAGATCGACCGGGTCAAGGAGGTCATCCGGACGCTGCCCGCGCAGTCCAAGCTCGTGCTCACCGCGGCGGTGGTCGGCAACCAGGTGTTCGAGAGCGCGCCCAACACCGGCGACATATACAACGTCTACAAGCAGCTGTGCAAGCGGGCGGGCATGGACATTTTGACGCAGCGCCGCATCGCCGATCTTATCTCGGAGCTCGACATGCTGGGTATCATTACGGCCCGCGTTATCTCAAAGGGACGGTATGGCCGGACGAAGGAGATACAGGTCGCTACCTCGATGGAAAAGATCGCTGAGATCCTGGCTGACGACGAGATTGTGCCCGATGTATCGGACCTGCAGGGCCTGAAGATCAAGATTCAGTCCCGGCTTCTCTAAAATTCTCTAAAATTCTTTTCGTTCTGCCGGCGCCGGTAGTATTCGTAGGCGTCCAGCGAGATGGGAACGGCGGCGATGCCCAGCAATGAGAGGCCCAGGCAGACCCAGATGTCCTTGGGCGCCACGGCGTTGCCGATTTTCACCCAGCCCGGCTCGCCGTTGACCTCCTCGTTGCCGTATATCATGAGCTTTATCAGGCCGAACCAGGGGAGCTCGCCGCGGGCCTTGCCGATGACCCATTCCGGCTTGACTGGCTGTGCGCAGATACCGCCGCTGGGGTACTGGTCGGGCAGCCGGTTGTTGTCGCCCTTGGTGATGAACCCGCTGCCGCTTTCGATTGAGGGCTTGTAGCCGGTGAGCTGGAGCTCGGGGATGGAGATTGATTGTGCATATCTGATGTCGTAGGCGTCGACGCTGTAGGTGCCGTTCTCGTGCACCTCGACCCAGCAGATGGCCCGGTGGATGACGGGGGTGCGCCCCTCGTTGCCCATCGGGTAGTAGATGATGACGTCGCCGTAATCGCCGTAGGTTCGTTTGCCGGTTGTCGGGTTGGCGGCTGCCCCGCGGGCCGTGATGTCGCCCTGCCCGTCTATTTTTTTGACCAGCACGAGGTCGCCGGGGTCGATGGTGCCGATTTTGCCGTAGGAGGCGTCGTCGTGCATCATTGAACCTGATGTCACGACCACCATCGGCGTTCCCGGGAACTGCCCGGTGTATGCCCACAATGCTGCGAGAATGATGCCTACAATGGCGACCGCGGCAACAACGTCCCTTATGGTGAGGAGGATTCTTTGCCGCATTGCTCCCCCATATGTCGCACCTTTATATTACTTTCCTTCAGCAGCTCCGCCGCCAGCTCGTCCGGGTACCCCTCCCGGTAGATGAGCTCTTTTAGCTCGGCGTTGATGAGCATCTTGGCGCACACGCTGCAGGGAAAATGCGTCGAGTAGATGGCGCCGTCCCGTATGGATACTCCGAACACTGCAGCCTGGAT
>JAWOAW010000039.1:0-7432 GCA_046498345.1 Thermoplasmatota archaeon | reverse complement strand
GGCAAGATGGCCCGGCGTCAGGTCGGCTATCTGCCGGAAAAGGTGGCGTTCTATGACAACCTGACCGGGCGGCAGACCATGGCGTTTTACGCGGAGCTCAGGGACGCCGACGTGTCGCAGAGCGAGCAGCTCCTCGACATGGTGGGGCTCGGCGGCGACATGGACAAAAAAGTCGGCGCCTACTCGAAGGGTATGGTGCAGCGGCTGGGACTGGCGCAGGCCATGATCGGCGAGCCGCCCATCTTGGTGCTCGACGAGCCGACCAGCGGGCTCGACCCGCGCGGCTCCTGGCAGATACGCCAGAAAATCAAGACGTTGAACGAGCAGGGGACCACCATCTTTCTCTCATCGCACATTCTCAGCGAGGTGCAGGCGGTCAGCGACCGGGTCGCCATCCTGCATCACGGCGACCTGATGGCGCTCGACTCGCTGGACGCCCTGAGCGAGCGGCTTGACCTGCAGCCGGTCCTGAAGATACAGGTGCGGGAGCCCACCGGGGACATGGTCGAGCAGGTGCGGCAGGTTGACGGCGTCAGCCACGTCCGCCTGGCCGGGAACATGATAGAGGTGCGCTGCGAGACCGCGGCGAAGCCGCACATCGTCAACGCGCTCGAGAAGGCCGGCGGCGACATCATCGATTTCACGACCGAGGAACCCTCGCTCGAGGAAGTGTTCCTGCGTTTCACGGAGGACTGACCATGGACGGAAGAGCAGTCTACGGCATCGCGAAAAAAGAGTTTTTGGACAACTGGCGGAACAAGTGGATCATCGCCATGGCGGCCATCTTTCTGGTGCTGACCCTCGTGGTCTCCTATGCCGGCTCGTCGCTCGGCGGCGGCTCGGGCTGGCAGGACATCGACAGCACCATCGCCGGCATGATGAGCATCGTGACCTTTCTCATTCCCATCATCGGACTGATGCTCGGATATGCGGCCATCGTCGGCGAACGGGAGAGCGGGTCGCTGCAGCTGCTGCTCTCGTATCCCGTGCATCGCTACGAGGTACTGGCCGGCAAGTTCCTGGGCCTGTCGTCGGTGCTGGCGTTTGCCTCCTTCATCGGGTTCGGCGTATCAGGCATCGTCATCGGGCTGAACGTCTCCGGGATGCACTGGGGGGAGTACGGCATCTTCATCGCGGCGTCGTTCCTCATCGGCTTCGCCTACATCGCGCTGTCCCTCTGCTTTTCCGCTGTCCTGCAGAAGCGGTCGACGGCGCTCGGCATGTCGGTGCTGCTGTGGTTTCTGTTCGCCATCATATGGAATACGGTGCTGCTCGTGGTGCTGGTCGCCACCAAAAACATTGACATGACGCCGGGGGCTGAGTTCGTGGCGCCCACATGGTATCATGTGGCCGCGCTGGTGAACCCGGTGACCGCGTATCAGACATTGGTGGCGGTCAACATCGGGCCGGTGTCGGCCAACATCGCCGGAGATCTGCCCTCGTTTTATTCGACGCCGGTGACCCTGGCGGTGCTGCTGGCCTGGATCGCCGTACCGCTCTTGGCCGCCTTCGCCGTCTTCCGGAGAAAAGACGTCTAGAACAGGGCGGCGAGCGGCGGCGCAGCGGATACCTGGCTAAACCTCGATTCGATGGTGTCGGTGGCCACGATGTCGTCGCAGCCCGCCTCCCGGATGCGTTCGACGGCACCCCCGGCGAACAGCCCATGCGAGCAGGCCGCGTATATCTCCGATGCCCCCTGTTTTTTCAGGTTGCGTATCGCCGCGGCCATGGTGCCGCCCGTGGAGATGATGTCGTCGATGATCAGCACGTGGCTGCCAGCGACATCGAGTTTTTTGGGATGCATCTCGACCTGGTCGCCGCTGATGCGCGTCTTTTCCAGGTGGTCGTAGGGGCAGCCGATGGTCTCGGCGGCCAGCTTGGCCCGCTGCAGCGCCCCATGGTCGGGGGCGAGCACCATGTCCGCTCGGCCGGACAGATGCTCCGCGAGCTCTCGAACCGCGGTGACCACGTGCGCCCGGATGTCGAAAAACTCGGAGATGTATTCCTTGTGCGGGTCAACGGTTGCCACCATGTCGGCGTCCTGCTCGATGAGGTCGGCCAGCTTGGCGGCGCTGACCGCCTCGCCTGGCTCGAACACCTGGTCCTGCCGGCCGTAGCCATAGTAGGGCACGACCACGCGGATGGTATCGGCGCCCATGCGGCGGGCGGCATCCTGCAGCAGGAAGAGCTCGACGATGTTGCCATCGGGATGGGTGTTCTGGATGATGATGGCCTCGTCGAGCGCCTCGTGCACCCGGACGTAGAGCTCGCCGTCGGGAAACCGCTTGACCGTGGTTTCGGCGAGGGGAAGACCGAGCCTGTCGGACAGCTCCCGGGCGAGATGTGGAGAAGAAGAACCGGCGATAATGCGCTTCATACCCCGTTAACGGCTGCCGCCTTTTAAGTTTTTAATCGCCATCCTCACAACCTCCACGAAATGCTCCGGCGTCACACCCAGCATATCCACCTCGGCATGGGAAAAAAACCTGTCGACGGCTGCCGCCACGTCATCGGGCGTCCGGCCGGTCAGGTGCCGCTCGAGCGCCGCTACGGCACTGCCGGGCATCATGAAAAAGTCGCCGGTGAACCGCAGGTCGGCAATCACGCCGTCATACAGGGTCAGCGTGCAGCGGAGGAGCTTTCCCCGGCGGGGTTTCAGCTCAGCGCTGAAATGTCCATTCCTGGCTGGCATATTTCTCCCTCAGGCCGGGCAGTCGTTCTCTCTCGTCGTCGGTGAGCCCGCCGTCCTGCAATGTCACGTCAAAGACGTCGGCGAAGCCCTGCTGCAACGCGGTGATGACGTCGTCACGGTCAATCTCGCCGGTCAGATGCCGGAGCGAGGTCACCCGGGCGCTGGCCTCCGTGATGGCCTTGTCCGCTATCTTTGTATCTGAAACGGAGAGCAGCGTGAACATCAGCGCTACGTCGACGTCCAACAGCACGGTTCCGTGCTGCAATACGTGGCCGCGCCGCCGGGTCTGCGCGCTCCCCGAGATTTTCTGGCCGTTGACCACGACGTCGTTGAGCGGGGAAAAGCATGCGTCGACCCCGAGCTGCTGCAGTCCCGAGGCCAGGGCGGTGCAGATGCGTTCGCACGATTGCTGCACGTCGCGAGGGAGCTCCTGTTCGGGCAGTACCAGCGAGTAGGTGATTTCGCCCGCCCGGTCATGGTAGACGGCGCCGCCGCCCGATATGCGCCGGACGACGTCGACGTCGTGGCGTTCGCAGGCATCCAGGTTCACCTCCTCCCGGATGCCCTGGAAATAGCCGATGGATAATGCTGACGGGAGCCAGGTGTAGAGCCGCAGGGTGGGCGTACCGGAGATGAGCAATGATTCGTCGATGGCCATGTTTGTCGGCGCATCCGCTGCGTCGTGGACGATGCATCGCCAGGTGTTCATGAGATGCGAATGTGGCGGGTATAAAAAGCGTTGTCGATATGTTTATATAACCTGGCGTTTTCGGCGTGGCATGGGGAAGGCCATCGAGGTTGAGCATCTGACCAAGACCTATGGAGACGTCACGGCGGTCGACGACATCTCGTTCACCGTCGAGGAGGGCGCCGTCTTTGCGTTTCTGGGGCCAAACGGGGCCGGGAAGACGACGACGGTGGAGATCATCGAGATGATTCGCAGTGCGGACAGCGGCACCATCCGGGTGCTCGGCCGCGACATCACCCTCCAGCCGGCGGCCATCAAGGAAAACATCGGCGTCCTGCCGCAGGAGTTCCAGTCCTTCGAGCGGCTCACCGTCCGGGAGACCATCACGTATTTTGCCCGGCTCTACCGTCGGCATGCCGACATTGACCGCATCATCGACCTGATGGACCTCCGCCACAAGGAAAACGACCTGTACCGCACCCTGTCCGGCGGACTGAAGCAGCGGGTCGGCGTGGGCATCGCCCTGGTCAACGACCCCGACATCGTGTTTCTCGACGAGCCGACGACGGGGCTCGACCCCAGGGCGCGGCGCGACGTCTGGAACGCCATCGCCGGGCTCCGGGAGGAGGGCAAAACCGTGTTTCTGACCACCCATTACATGGAGGAGGCGGAATATCTCGCGGACCATATCGCCATCATCCACCGGGGCCGCATCGTCGCCGAAGGCTCGCTCGACGACCTCATCCAGGGACATGGCGGCAAAACCGTGCTGTCCATCCGGGGCACCAAGACGGACGAGGTGATGACGGTGCTCCAGAACAAGGGATACGACCCGCGGGCACGGGACAGCACCGTCGAGGTGAAAATCGAGAAAAAAGATGCGGTCATCGACATCCTGTTCCATCTCAGGGAGCAGGGGACCTACTACCGCGAGGTGGACATCAAGCATTCAGACCTCGAGGACGTGTTTCTCAACATAACCGGCGCCTCGCTGGGGGAGGCACATACATGAAACCACGTATCATCGCCTCGGACTTCGCGGCGACCATGAAATCGTTTTTCCGCAACAAGGGAACCCTGTTTTTCTCCTTCGCGTTTCCCGTCATCCTCATTTTGCTATTCGGCGCCATCTTCTCCGGCGGCGGGACGGGCTCCTACGACCTCTACATAGCCAACTACGACTATGCCAACTGGGAGGATATCGAGTTAAACGAGACAATGCAACAGTACACTCCGTTCCCGATGCCCGCCAACGAGAGCAACATCTACGAGGGTCTCTACCAGCAGTTTGAAGACACCGGGATAATCAACATCAAAACAATCAACGTAAGCGAATATCCGCGCAACGAACTCCGCAGCCACGTGGAGGATAAAAAACTCCAGTCGGTCCTGGTCATCCCGGACGGCTTCGGCATGTCGCTGGCCATGGCAATGCAGACCGGCGCTCCGAATGCAACGAAAAACATGACGCTCATGCTGGATCAGGGTGCCCAGCAGCGAAACGGCGTCATCGTATCCGTGGTGCAGCGCTTCACGGGAGAAGCAAACCTGGGCATCGCCGGCGGCGGCAGCTACCTCCGCTACAACACCACCAGCATCGTGCAGGAGGAATTCAAGTACATCGACTTTTTCCTGCCCGGCGTCATCGCGCTGACCGTGATGACCAACAGCATATTCGGCATCGTGGAAACCAACATCCGGCTGCGCAAGCGGGGCATCCTCCGCAAGCTGTCAACGACGCCGTTCACCCGGAGCGAGTGGCTGCTTTCCAAGATGCTCTACATGCTGTTCATCGCCTTCCTGTCCACCGCCGTCATCATCGTGGTCGGCGCCCTGGCCTGGGATATCTCGTTCAATCTGAACATCTACCTGTTCATCCTGATCATATCGGGCAGCTTCGCCTTCGCGGGTATCGGCATGATCCTCAGCCGCTTCGTCCACGACGAGGAAACGGCACCGGCCGCTGCGAATGCGGTCACCTTTCCCATGATGTTCCTCGCCGGCATCTTCTTCCCCCTGGAGCAGATGCCGCATTTTCTGCAGGTCATCGCCCACTATCTCCCGCTCTACTATCTCGGCGAGGGGCTGCGCGACGCGATGATATACGGCAACATGGACAGCGCGCTGTTTAACACCGAGGTCGTCTTTGTCTTCGCTGCCGTCGTGTTCGCCGTCGGCGTGGCCATCACCACCTGGAAAGAAGAATAACCACCCTATTTGACGCCGGGATATATCTGCCGGATGAGCGCCTTCGCCTCCTTGACCGGCATGGAGGTAAACGAGTAGGTTTCCTTGCCCCCGGCCCATTTGATGCGGATCTTGTGGGGATACCGGCGCTCATCGTCATAGGGAGCCTGCTTTATCTTGATGGATTTTATCTGGCCGGCGGGAATCAGAACGTTACCGGGGGTCTCCGCCAGGATGTCGGCGGGATGCATGTCATGGTAGCGCTGATGCAGCGAGTACCCCGAGGTCATGGTGGCCAGGGTGCGCTTCAGCAGTCCCTCGCCCTGGCTTTCCTCCCGGACCCGGGCGACGTGCTCGCGCATCATTTCTTTGGTTATCTGGGCGACGATGATGCCGTCCGTGGTGAGCACCAGGTTGTATGCCTTGGTTCCAAGTAAGCCGGTTGTGACGTTGGGGATAACCCCGGTCACGGTCGTATGTTGCATGACTCCTCATCGGCGTGAAATATTTAACGATACCTGCTCAGGAGTCCTCTTTTTTCCGGGCTTTCTCCGCCGCCTTCTCGGCCTTCTTGCGGGCCTTCGCAGCCTCCTTGGCCTCCTTTTTCCGGGTCTTGGCCAGCGCCTCCGCCTCCTTCTTGCGGGCCTTCGCCAGCTCCTCCGCCATAGCCTGGCGGGTCTCGGCCTCGAGCTCCGCCTGCCGCTGCGCAGCTGCCGTGGCGATGCGCTCCGTTTCCACGTCGGCCCGGATGCGCTCCTGCTCCACCTCGTCGGACGTGGCCTCCCCGGCCTCGAGTCCCTCCCGGTAGCGGTAGGTGTAGAAAAGCGCGGTCAGGGTATACCCCAGCAGGATGACCCCCACGGGAAGAAAAATCCAGTCGTCGACGTCAACGTCGGAGATCTCCAGGAAGATGCGGAGCGCCAGCAGCAGGGACAGCATGATGCTGCCCGCCCAGGCATGGTGATGGAAACGCTGATACCGCCGTCTATATTCCCGTCGGTCTCTCGTGTTCATGGGCTAGTCCAGGTAGTGCTCCGGACCCCAGGGCTCGGGTTTCATGCCCTTGCGTTCCCGTATCTTGCGGGTGACCTCGTCCTGCAGGTTTTTCGGCAATGGCTCAAAGCCCATGTTTTCGGTGTTCCAGAGCACGCGGCCGCCCGTGGCGGAGCGAATCGCCGAGGCGAAGCCGAACATCTCCGCAACCGGTGCCTTGCCGTCGATGATGGTCATGTCCTCCCTGGTTTTCATGTCCAGGATGGTGGCGCGGCGCTGCTGCAGTTCCTTGCTCACTTCGCCCATCATGTCGTGCGGCACCTCGATGTATATCTTCTGCATTGGTTCAAGCAGCTTGGTGCCGGCGGCGGTCATGGCGCCGTAGATGGCGTTCCGCATGGCCGGTATGATCTGCGCCGGGCCGCGATGGATCGCATCCTCGTGGAGCTTGGCATCGAGCAAGCGAACCTTGACGCCCATGACGGGCTCGTTGGCCTGCGGTCCGCCCTTCATGACCTCTTCGAAGGCGTCCTTGACCAGCTCCCGGATTTCGTAGAGATGCTGGATACCCTTGGAGACGTTGGTCAGAATGTTCTGCCCTGCCAGCATCATGGCGCCCTTGGCCTCGTCCTTGTCCATGCCCTGGTCCTGCAGTATCTTGGCCGCCTCCTTGCTGTGCTTCTTGACGTTCTCCGGGACCTCGCCTTCCTTGAGAGCCTTCTGGACGCCCTCCTCCAGGGGTTCGATCTCGACGAACAGCTGATTGTGCTTGTTGGGCGACTTGCCCATGAACTTGGGTGAAGCGCTGTCGACGGTCTCCCGGTAGATGACCGTGGGCTCCGACGTCACGATGTCGACCTTGTGGTCATGGA
>JAWOAW010000038.1:0-4588 GCA_046498345.1 Thermoplasmatota archaeon | reverse complement strand
CATCCTCGCTACGATGGCCTCCCGCTGCTCCAGCACCGTTTCGAACAGCTCGGCCGGCAGCTCTATCCGGAGAAGGTCGCCGTGCACCCGGGCTCTGACCCGGGGCGACATGTCCCGCAGCAGCTCCTCCGCCGCCGCTATCCTCTCCATTTTTTCGTTCGTGACCGGTTCATCGGACGGCAGCCCGCTGGCCAGGCAGGCCTCCGACCGCACGTTCCACACGGAGAGCCCTCGCTCGCGGGCCATCTCGCGGATGTCCGCCTCGGCCAGCTCAAGCTCGGCCAGCGGATGCCAGACGCCCATCTCGGTGGCCATCCGGGCGCCGGGCCTGGCGGGATTGGCCAGGTCGGCGGCGGTGACCCCGTCGGCCACCCTGGCAAAATCATGCGCCGCCGCCGTTTGCTTCCACAGCCGGGCCATCTCCCGTTTGCAGCGGGCGCAGCGTGCATGGCCGGCCGGGGGAAGCATGTCTGTTTCAACCACGACGTGCCGGATGCCAATCTCCGCTGCCACATCAGAGGCCTGCCGGCGCTGCCAGACGGCAAACACCGGTGAAACGACGGTGACAGCCATTGCTTCGGCATCGGCGTCCACCGCCGCTGCGGCGACGAGCGCGCTGTCCACGCCGCCTGACAGCGCTATGGCGACGGCGTCGCCACGGGAGAGAAGAGAAACGAGGCGCGGGTAGTGGTCGCTCACGGCTCTGCATATGCCTGCGGCTATTAACGATTATCGATTACGCCGCATGTGCCGCGCCGATTACGCCTTCATGATGCCGGCCAGGAACACGCCCAGCGCGACGAGCGCGCCGACGATGGCACCAACTACTGAGGAGACGCCCCATTTGACGGCTTCCCATGTCCATTCGGGGTCGCCCCAGATGGCGCTGTCACCGCTGTAGTTGTAGAACAGGAAGGCGACGATGAGACCGATCAGCAGCAGTATTCCGCCGATGGCCCGGCTTTTCCCGGAGCCGAAGTAGGCGGTGAACAGTCCTGCGATGATTGCACCGATGGCGAATACCAGCATCAGCATGCTCACAAACAGTTGTAACCATGGTTCCATATTTTTTCCTCCTTAGAATTTTGTTCCGGTGAGGGTTTTCGTGTCGGCCACCCCTTCTATGGCCCGTATCTTATCCACCACGATTTTGCCCAGGGTGTCAAAATCCTCCGCTTCCACCTTGGCTATGAGGTCGTATTCTCCGAAGAGCGGGTGCAGTTCCACGATTTCCTCTATCTTGAGGAGCTCGCTGTACACCTCGTGCTCCCGGGCGGGTGCCGTGGAGATAAGGATGAATCCCATAGCCATGTTTATCTCACCAGCATGGTATCCCCACAGGCCTTATTAAGTTTTCCATAATTGCCAGAGAAGAGGCTCCCGGCGTCAGCATGCGCGGCAGATACCACACACCATCTATATATGCCAATATAATATATTTCGACAAGATATATATTAGGCCGGGCAATCAATATACTGTACATCCTGCGTGTCGATACAGCGCCCTACCACGGGCACAGGCAGGTATACGGGCAATGGAAGGGGTACTCCTTTTCCCCCTCACCCTTCCGCCCCTCCACCATACATCATGGTGACAGAAACATTTATTGTCATGAAACGCATGTATCCTCATGACGGACATACAAATCCAGAACATCGTCGCTTCCACCACCATCGCCGACAACCTCGACCTGCGCAGCATCGACGACGCGGTCCCCGACACCACCTACAACCCCGAAGTGTTCCCCGGACTGGTGCTCCGCATCAAACAGCCCAAGACCGCCTTTCTCCTGTTCCGGAGCGGCAAGGTCGTCTGCACCGGCGCCAAAAACCTCGACGACATCAAAAAAAGCATGCAGCAGGTCTGCGACCGCCTCAGCAAGGTCGGCATCGACGTCATCAACGACCCCGAGATCGCCGTCCAGAACATCGTGGCCTCCGGCGACCTCCACGGCGAGCTCAACCTGGTCAGCACCGCCCTCGCCGTCGGGCTCGAAAACACCGAATACGAGCCAGAGATTTTTCCCGGCATCGTCTACCGGATGAAAGACCTCGGCGTCGTGCTCCTCCTCTTCAGCTCCGGCAAAGTCGTCTGCACCGGCGCCCGAAAACCCGAGCAGGTCACCGAGGCCATCAACGCCGTCAAACAGGAGCTCGACGCCAAAGGACTGCTCCTCTAGCTACCGCCAGCTCTCCACAGACGCCCGGAACAGATGCTCCGCCGCGGCCAGCGTCTCATCCGACACGTCGCCAAACGACGCCCGGGCAATCGCCTGCGGCACCCGCCGGACGTAATCCCCCATGCGGAGGTCGCGCCGCAGATTGGTATGATAATGCTCCTCCACCAGGTCGTTCACCCCCGACAGATACGCCTCCAGGGCAGCATCCGACACCGCAATATCCGGCTGATACATCCGGGCGAGCTCCACCCACTGATTGTACAAGGCCGATTTCTCCTGCAGCTCCCCGCCCCCGTAAAACTTCTGCCTGAACAGGTCATGCCGGGTATCCCGGTCAATGGCCTCCGTCCGCACAATCAACGCAAACCGGCTCATCAGCAGCGGCGGCAGCGGAATATCCTTTAGAGGGCAATCGCGAAACACCTGCGACGACGGATTCGCAAACGAGATCATGATAAACCGGCTCTCAATCTCCTCATGTATCTTCGCCGAATGCACGCTGCACCGCCCGTTCGACAAAAGCTCATAGCAGTGCTCGATGTCCTCATCCGGGATCTTATCCACCTCATCCGCCAAAACCACCCTGCCATCCGAATACGCAAGGGCGCCCATCTCGCCCGTCGCCAGGTTGATGACCAGGCCGGCCCGCGTCGTGTTCGCCCCCACCGTGGTCACATCACGAAAATTCCGCTCGATGATCTCCTTCGCCAGGGTCTTGCTGCTCCCCGGCTCACCGATAACAATGGTGTGCACCGGCTCCCGAAACGTCGAAAACAGGCTCACCGACAGCGCCTGCTTCATCACCTCGTTGCCACGTATCTCCCTGAAAACCTGCTGCCAGAAGCCCTCAAAGCCCCGCTCCCGGGCAAACCGCCGCACCTCATCCTCGCCGAGCGGCCGCTGCCGACCCCGGCCAGCCACCTCACCACCGGCCAGCACCTCCCGCTGCACCCGCGCGTGCTCCACGATGCCGTCAAACCCGGCGCTCTCCCGCCGCAACACGAGCGCATCATCCTCCTTGTCCATCGACGCGGCGCCCGGCGGCGCCTCGTAGACGCCGACGACGTCCAGCACCGCCGTGACGACAGGGCGGGACAGCGAGGAAACCACAACCCGGATGACATCGCTGTCAACCTCGATGGCCCTGACATGGCGATGCGCCAGGATGTTGCGCGCCCGCCGTATAATCGTGTTCGCCTTGCCCCGGCGCATCCCCAGCTTTTTATGCGTCAAAAGCGCTATCTGCTCCAGCGACGTCAGCCCCATCGACTCCAGCTTTTTCCGGTCCGACGGCGGCACGCCCAGGCTGTCAAGGTCGTCGTCCATCGCCTGTTGAAACACCCGATGCTAATAAAGCTTTCACTGCCGGACCACGGTCACCACGGCGTCGCTGCTGTAGTCATGAAAATTCGACTTGGACGCCGAAAGAGACAGATACGTCTCCATCACGTCCGCGGGCAGCGTGACATTGACCGCCAGCCTGACCACGCCCGACAGGTTGGTCTTTGCCTCCATCTCGTCGTCACCCGAATGCAACGTCACCGACGCGTTCGCCACCGCCAGGCCGTCCTCGTCGGACACCCGTACCACCGCCTCGACATGCCGGGTCACCATGCTCTCGCCCTCCACGACCACCAGGTCGCCATACCGGCCGTTGCATTCCACACAGGTCACCGTAAACGAATGCTCCGGCGTGGTCACCATCATCAGGGCGAGGAGAACCACAAAGATAAGCACGGCGAGCACGACAAGCGCTCCCAGCAGGCGGGGCGACCGGCGGAGCCGGCCGGCGAAGGCCAGTAGTCGCTGCACAAACGGATGCACACCTGAAAAGCAGGCAGGTCTTTAAAAACTTATGGCAGCGAATGCTTTATATGACGGCGGCGATACCGGAGACATGGACGTGCAGGCCGTGGCCTTCGACCTCGACGGCACCCTGGCCGAAACCGGGGTGCGCTTCACCCCGTTCCGGGAGCGCCTTGACTGCGATGAGCGAGACGTGCTCCGGTACATCGACGGGCTGGACGAGATAGAACGGCAGCGATGCCGCCGGATACTCGACGACTACGAAAACTGTATCCTGGAGGACTGCACCCTGACCCCCGGGTTCCACGACCTCCTTACCTTTTTCGACGAGCGGGGCATCAAGACGGGTATTGTCACCCGGGCGTCCGGCCGCCACGCCCGCCAGGTCATCGAAAAACTCGACATTCCCATCCCGGCCATCATAGGACGGGAGGACGCGCCGCCTAAGCCCTCCGGCGCTCCATTGCTGCTGCTCGCCCGCCGGCTCGACGTTCCCCCGCAGGAGATGCTCTTCGTCGGCGACTTCCGCTGGGACCTCCTCGCCGGACAAAACGCCGGCGTCACCACGGTGCTGCTCCTCAACGAGCACAACCACAATGCGG
>JAWOAW010000023.1:0-21080 GCA_046498345.1 Thermoplasmatota archaeon | reverse complement strand
CTGATTTGAAAGAAGAGCTTGCGATATGTGGCAACGTCATATTCAGCCTGTAAGCGCTCCAGATAGGTGAGCGTTGCCTCTTCCGTGATAGCGCCCTCCAATCCCTCCAAAAATTGTTCTACGACTTTGCAGCAGCGCTCATGCCACGACTCGCTTACACCACTCAACTTTAACTGTTTGAAATAGTTGTTTTTCTTCTGTTGCAGCCTGTCGTTTTTGGGATGAAACACTTTTTTTAAAAAGGGTTCTTCTAAGCCAGCCGTCGTGGGTTCAAATCCCACCGCGCTCGTACCTGGATTTTGAGAGCTGTTTATGCCATCGCTCGAAGCAGGAGGTACATGAAGAGCCGGTCTTGATAGCATTTTTTTGCATAAATTATTTAAATATATATTTGTGTATAGATTGTAAGGGGTGGAGAGTAAGCCTAAAAGCAAAAAATGGAGGACAAAAAAATGAAAGGAAAAATAATAGCGATAGCCATCGTAGGAGTGTTTGCCGCAGCTGGAATGACCGGTATGCTGGCAACAGGGAAAGGTCCTGGCAATGGCAACGGCAATGGTGCTTTTGACCAATGGGGCTATAACTACCAGGCGCACATATACAACGGCTGGTATGACAATTATCAGAAACCAGAACCGCCGGCTGAACACGAGTGGGGTGAAGCAGGTGCCACATGGCTGATCATGAAATGGAACGATGCATGGCTTAGCAACAAGGATAGAGATGGAGACGGTGAACTAGATAGGCATTGGGGTTACGAGAGCTACATCGGCTCCGGTGCTTGGTGTACCAACCATATGATAGGATGGTACGAAAACGATGATGGAGAAATATGCCAGTGGGAATACTTTGTAAAGATAGTAGCAGTGCCAGAGGACGCAGAGAAACAGGAGATAGACGGAGAAGATTACTGGTACACTGCTGATGGAACTGAGATTGGACCAAGCATATGGGGACAATTTGCGGTCATCCAGAGAGTGTATAACGACCCCTGCGGCGGATATCACGGGATAGAATATCTAAGCCCAACCTCAGCCGGACTCGGATACTACCGGTGAAACACGTATAGCCGCCAGATGGGTAAAACCTCCCTCTTCCCTCTTTTTTTATACTATTTGTATTCCAATAAGGTCATAAGACCTGTTTCAGGTTCTCCTCTATCTGACGGTTGTACTGCAGAGGCTCAATGCGCCATTCAAACTGCGCTCTTCAATATCTTTTTTGATGCTCGTTGTGCCTCCCTCCCTGTCCTGTTCTTGCCAAGAAAAACGTGCCCGTGTAAGGTCGCAGATGCTTCCAGCTTGCCGTAGCCTCTGTGTTTCAGAACGCGGTTTACGTTCAGTCGAGCCCTTGCGCTCGTACGGCCAGTTATGGATGCCCTATAAATGGATATGTTACGTGGTTGTTCAATTAAAGTTTAACGACATTTTATATAGGGTATGGCTGTTCCGCATATATTGTTGCCTCCACGGGAGATCGGAGCAATGAAAGCAGAGAGGGATAGTAGGCCATACATGGTATAATGGACGGAGGCACGGGCCGATGTCCCTCCTTCCCTCCCGTCTTTTTTGATGGTTTTATGGTGCAGCGCTGCCGTCGTTTGCCGTCCGGTGAACGTTTTGGGAGCATTGATATGCGTTTCGGCGTTTACCTGTATGGTGAGCGCCCCCGTCCCTTCGATCGCCTCCACGTTTTCCCTCTTTTGGGGTGTCTCACCCTCCCCTCTTTTTGTCTGTATAGCTGCCGGTGGATATATCCCGGTATGTGAAACGCCTGGCTAGTAGGCCATGACCTTTTTTTCTTCCAGGATTTCTTTGACGATGTTGAGGAGGCCGTTGAACCCGATGCTTCGGGAGATGATTCGTCGGGCGCCGGCTTTTTTCATTTCTGTTGCCCAGACGGAGCGGGAAAACGCGGTAAAGCCGTAGATGCGGGCGTGGGGATCCATGTCTATGATGTAGCCGGTGGCTTCGATGCCGTCCATCCCCGGCATTTTGAGGTCCATGAGCACCAGGTCCGGCCGTTGGTCTTTTTCGAGCAGGTGCTCGTACATGGCCACGCCTTCCTCGCCGTTGAAGGCGGAATGGATTGTCACGTCGAGTGGGGAAAGATATGTATGTATCAATTCCTGGATGGGTTCTTCGTCATCGACAACTAAGATAGTGTTTTTCATAGGCGCTCACCTTTGCTATTATTTTGCTAACAAAGTAATAGATGCGGTAGTATATAACATTTGTGCCATATGGCGCCGCTGCCGGGGGAGGAGAGGGGTGGGGGAAGACCAATGGCACCGCTCCCGCAGGATGCCGGCAGCCCGGCAGCAATATTATATATCCATCTAATATTCACCACACACTGGGCCCATGGTCTAGCCGGTTATGACGTCGCCTTCACACGGCGGAGGTCCGGGGTTCGAACCCCCGTGGGCCCATTTTGCTGGCCCAAAACATTTAATAACTGCTTTCTCTTCCTGCCGGCTGGAGGACATACAACAATGTTGAACAAGCGCTATCTTGCCATCGCTGTCGCTGTCGCCATCGTCGCCGGAGCCCTGGCTGGCATCTTTACCGGTGTCATGGACGTTCCATCGGGCATAGCCAGCGCCGTCGCCGGCGGCGCCGCCGGTGCCTTCGCCGGCGTCATCGGCAAAAACCAGTAGCTTTTTCTGCACGACACCGCAAAAAATCGTGGGAGTGCTATTCTGCTTCCTCGACGACCTTGACCCTGAGCAGGTTGCCGATCTTCCAGTCGCCGCGCTCGTATTCCTCCCGGGTGAGACGGAACTTTATCATCGGCTTCTGCTGATACCGGAACATGTCGCCCATGTTTTCCAGCATGCCTCGCATCCCCGGGGGGACGTTGCCCATGACGGTGAAGCCGGGCTGGTCGTCGCCCTCGTACTGGACGGCCTCCTCCGGCGCGGTGCCCGTTGCCAGGACCTCCATGGTGCCGTCGCCCATGCCGTTGACTTTTTCGATGGTGAAGCGAAGCTCGACCGCGGTCATATTCTCACGCCGTTCTATGGCACCGGGGTACATAAATGTTGGTGTTCCGTTGACCCGGATGGGACCGCGGACAATATGTTTTAATACCGTATCCAGATATATTTTGGAGGCAAAACAATGAAAACAAAAATCGTTCTCGGGAGCCTGCTGGCCGTCTTCCTGTTCGCGATGCTGCCCGCCGTCCACGCCCTCGAATACGACACCGCCCGTGAGACCCGGAAGCAACATGTGGAGGAGCAGCTGGCGGAGCTCCGGGAGCGACTGCGGTCCATGAGCAGCCATGAGCTCCAGGCAGCGCTCAACGGAGACGGCGAAGCCCCGGCCTGTCTGCTGCTGCCGTTGAAATGGCTGGCCTACATCCTGGTCAAGGGACTGATGATGCCGGTGAAGCTGGCCATGCACCTGTTCTTCAAGCTGCTGATGATGCCGGTGAAGCTGCTCTCCATCCCGTTCCGGCTGCTGCTGTTGCCCTTCAGGATGGCCATGCACCTGTTCGTCGGCCTGCCATTGCGCATCGCGCTGACGCCGGTTGTGCTGTTCGCCCGGCTGATATCGCTGCCGTTTCGGGCCATGGAGTTTTTCCTGGCGCTGCTGAACCCGTTTGACTGTAGCTACAGCGGATGCTGTCCCGGGTAATCCGGCATAACAAAACTTATAAAACCGCATCGGATACGGACACTGTATGATAAAAGAATTTACCTCCTCCTCTGGAGACATGACGATTAAGGTAGACTACGACAAGTGCGACGGCACCGGCAAATGTGTCGAGGACTGCCCCGTCGACGTCTACGAGCTCGAGGACGGCAAGGCGGTGGCGCCGCGCGTCGACGACTGCATCGAATGCTGTCTCTGCGTGGAATCCTGCCCCAACGACGCCATCGAGCACAGCTCCTGCTAAAGCAGGTCTTTTCCCTCTTCCCGGCTCTCTTTCAGCCCGGCACAAATTATATATTAGACGATTTATTACTTGCTACAGTTTCAACAGGAGAGAAATATGAAACCGCAAATGGCGTACGACAGGGCGATTACCGTGTTTTCGCCCGACGGCAGACTCTTTCAGGTAGAATATGCACGTGAAGCGGTCAAACGCGGCACGACCACGGTGGGCCTCAAATACGAGGACGGCGTGGTCCTGCTCGTCGACCGGCGTGTGACCTCGAAGCTGGTCGAACAGTCCTCGATAGAAAAAATCTTTCGCATAGACGAACACGTCGGCTGCGCCACCTCGGGACTGGTGGCGGACGCCCGCGTGCTGGTGGACCGGGCGCGCGTGGAAGCCCAGGTCAACCGCATCACCTACGACGAAAAAATACAGGTGAAAACGCTGGTGAAAAACATCTGTGACTTCAAGCAGACCTACACGCAGTATGGCGGCGTCCGCCCGTTCGGCACCGCGTTTCTCATCGGCGGCGTCGACGACGCCAACGGCCCCCGCCTCTTCGTCACCGATCCCTCCGGGGCGATGATGGAGTACAAGGCCACCGCCGAGGGCAACGGCCGCGAGGCAGCCGTCGAATACCTGGAGGAACACTACGAGCCGCTGGGCCAGGACGAAGCCATCGAGCTGGGCATCAAGGCGCTCTACCAGGCCACCGAGGAGTCACTTGAAAAAACCGGCGTGGAGATCGGCATCGTGACCACCGACCAGGAATTCCATATATTGCCCGACGAGGAAAGCGAGGCACATTTCACGTCGGCAGTCGAGGTCGAGGACTGATGGTATCCCTTGATGAGGCAGTCATCGCCCGCTACGAGCGAAAAGGCATGCACTTCGAGATCCTCATCGACCCCAAGGCGGCCGAGGAATACGTGGACGGCAGAGACATCACCGTCACCGAGCATCTGGCCGCCGACCACATTTTCAAGGACGCCAACAAGGGCACCAAGGCATCCGAGGAGGCGCTCACCGAGGCCTTCGACACCACCGACCTGGAACATGTGGCCGAAGCCATCCTGGAGCACGGCGACATCCAGCTGACCACGGCGCAGCGCCGGGCGATGCGGGAGCGCAAGTACCACAAGCTCGTCGACATCATCGCCCGCAACTCGATGAACCCGCAGACCGACATGCCACATCCCAAGGACCGCATCGAGCGGGCTCTGGACGAGGCCGGCATCCATGTCGACGCGTTCACCCCGATTGACGAGCAGGTGAAAAACGCCATCGACGCCATCCGTCCCATCATCCCGATTTCGACGGACAACGTGGAGGTCGAGGTTCGGATTCCCCCAAGGTATGCGGGCAAGGCCTACGGGCAGACGAAGAATATCGGCACCATGACCCATGAGGAATGGCTGGCAGATGGCTCGTTCAAATGCAGGATCGAGCTGCCGGCGGGCATGCAGCGCGAGCTCTACGACAAGCTCAACAGCGTCACGAAAGGAGAAGTTGAAACACGACTTATAAAATAACTTTGAGGAGAGAATATGAGTGAGACACGTAAAATAGTGATTCCCGGAACCAAGATTGGATCCCTCGACGACAGCAAGCTGGGCCGCGGCGCGTTCAAGGAAGGCAACGACATCTATTCGTACCGCCTGGGTATTCTCGACGAACGCTCGGGCTACCTGAACGTCATCCCGCTGTCCGGCATCTACGATCCGGCTGAGGGTGACACGGTCATCGGCGTCATCGACCAGGTATCGAAGATGAACTGGATGGTTGACATCAACGCGCCGTATCCGGCGATGCTGCGGGTGGAGGAGGTTCCCTGGCACGTGGAGTTTGGCGCCGCCGCGAAATATCTCAACATCGGCGACGTCATCATGGCCAACGTGGCCGGCATCAACGAGATCGGCAAGATAGATGTCTCCATGCGGGGCAAGCATTACCGCAAGGTGGAGGAGGGCTTCATCATAGACATACAGCCGTCCAAGGTGCCGCGGGTCATCGGCCGCAACGGCTCCATGGTCTCCATGCTGCGGGACAAGACGGGCTGCTGGATATTCGTGGGGCAGAACGGCCGCGTCTGGATAAAGGGCGACGACGACAAGATTGGCCTGCTGGTGGAGGCGATCCGTAAGATAGAACGCGAGGCCCACAGGCAGGGGCTGACCGATGAAATAGCAACGTTTCTAGAGAGTGAAGGTGAATAAAATGGAGTTAATGAAAGATGGAAAACGACTTGATGGACGAAAACGTGACGAGCTGCGGCCCATAAAGATAGAGGCGGGGCCGCTGTACAGAGCCAACGGCTCATGTTATCTTGAATGGGGCGGCAACAAGGTGATGGCCGCCGTGTACGGGCCCAAGGAGGCCATCCCCCGGCATATACAGGACCCCCGGAAGGCGATCATCGAGGCCAAGTACAACATGGCATCGTTCAGCGTCAGCGACCGGAAGCGCCCCGGGCCCGACAGGAGGAGCCGCGAGATTTCGAAGATTACGTCGGAGGCGCTGGAAAACGTGGTCTTGGTGGAGATGTTTCCCCGGGCATCCATCGAGGTGGAAATCGAGATTTTGGATGCGGATGCGGGCACCCGCTGTGCCGGTATCACCGCCGCCGCCGTTGCCATGGCCGACGCGGGTATCCCTATGCGGGACATCCCGGTTTCCTGCGCCGCTGGTAAGGCGGGCGATACGGTCGTGCTCGACCTGGTGGGCACCGAGGATATGAAGGGCCAGGCGGATGTGCCGATTGCGATTGCCCCCAGAACGGGGGATATTTTGCTGCTGCAGATGGACGGCCATATGACGGCGGAGGAGTTCGACGAGGCGCTGGAGCTGGCCATGCATGGCTGCCGTCAGATAGCCGAGATGCAGAAGGAGGCGCTGATGACCAAGTATAAGACGTTTGAGGAGGAATAAAAATGAGTGAACCAAACAGTATTGCCTGTATCAAGCGAGATTACCTGTATCGCCTGGCGAAGGAAGGAAAACGGCCGGATGGCCGGAAGGCGAACGAGTATCGCCCCATCGAGATAGAGGCGGACTTCATCGACATGGCGGAGGGCTCGGCAAAGGTCCGCATCGGGAATACGCTGGTGGTCGCCGGTGTCAAGATTATGGAGGGTGAGCCCTACCCGGATAAGCCCGACGCGGGAGCCATTGTCACTATGGTGGAGCTCAACCCGCTTGCGTCGCCTGTCTTCGAGCATGGGCCGCCGCGTGAACGTGCGACTGAGCTGGCCCGGGTCGTCGACCGGGGCATCCGGGAGTCGAACACCATCGCCCTTGAAGAGCTGTGCATCGAGTCGGGCGAGAAAGCCTGGATCGTGTTCATCGACATCGACGTGCTGGACTACGACGGCAACCTGTTCGACGCCTGCTCGTTTGCCGCGTCCGTCGCCCTGCAGACCGCGGTTATCCCCCTGGAGCGGTACGACCGCGGCGAAAACGTGCCCCTGCCGGTTGACGACCCGCCGGTGAGCTGCACCTGGGTCAAGTACAACGACACCCTGGTCGTGGACCCATCCCTGGACGAGGACGAGGTGGCCGACGCCCGCCTGACCGTGGCCGTGGACAAGAACGGCGACATCCGGGCCATGCAGAAGGGCCTGAGCGGCAGCTTCACCGCCGACGAAGTCAAAAAAACTATAAAGGAGACGATTTCTTTGGCACCCGAGCTGCGAAAGAAGCTGGAGGAATCCTATGGCAAAAAGGACTAAAAAAGCAGGCGGCACCGGCAAGTTCGGCGCCCGGTACGGCGTCAAAGCCCGGAACAAGTACAAAAAAATCGATCAGAAGCAGCGCCAGGCCTACCCCTGCCCCGCCTGCGGCCACCGGAAGGTGACGCGGGAGGGAACCGGCGTGTGGGTCTGCCGCAAATGCGGCGTCAAGATGGCGGGCGGCGCCTATATCCCGCAGACCGACACCGGCATCGAGGCGAAAAAGACGATTAAAAGCGTGCTGGCCGAGGAGGAATAATGCCGTCGTATCGCTGCGGCCGCTGCAGGCGGACGGTGGACATCGACCCCGAGAAGATGGGTATCAAGTGTCCCATCTGCGGCGGAAAACTGTTCTACAAGGAACGGGGCACCGTCGCCAAGAAGCTCAAAGCCCGGTAATGCATACCGCCTCCATCGTTATCAGGCACAGGCATGCGGCATTGCTCTGCGCCGCCGTCGGCCGGGAGAGGGTACCCCGGGCGGATGTCGAGATTTCCTGCAGCGGCGACGAGCTGCGGCTGACCGTCACGGCGGACAATGCAGCCCATCTACGAGCGGCCTGCAACTCGTTTTTGGAGTGGATACATCTGGCTGAACAGATTGGCAGGCTGACCGGGACGGAGCGGTAGCACAACCTCTTTAAATCTCGTTGCCATTCTGCTTTTCATGCACAACGCGGTTGGACGCGACATTCCGGAGGAAATAGCCGGGCGAGCGCTGCAGCCCTACCAGGGACCGTTTGCCACCCGTCCGTCGGGGCGACGCTACGGCCCGCCGCTCAGGGCCACCTACCCCGGCGATGCCAAGCTTCTCGACTCCGTCAGGGATGCTATCCGGAAGACGGGTATCGAGGACGGCGACACCATCTCGTTTCACCATCACATGCGGAACGGCGACGCGGTGGTCAACATGGTGGTGCAGGAGCTGGCCCGTATGGGCATCAGGGATATCACGCTGGCACCGTCGGCATTGTTTCCCGTCCACGAGCCGCTCATCCAGCATATCAGGGACGGTGTGGTATCCGCCATACATGGCAGCATGAACGGCCCCGTCGGCGCGTTTGTATCCAAGGGCGGCAAGCTGAAGGAGCCCAACGTGCTTCGCTCCCATGGCGGCCGGGCCCGGGCGCTGGCAGCCGGCGACCTGCATGTCGACGCGGCGTTTCTGGCCGCGCCCGTTGCCGACGACTACGGAAACTGCAACGGCTGCATGGGCGAGTCGGCGTTCGGCGCTATGGGGTTTCCCTACGCGGATGCCATGTACGCCGACAGCGTCGTCGTGGTGACCGACAACCTGCAGCCCTACCCGGTGGCCCCGGTCTCGATTTCGCAGACCTGGGTCGACTACGTCGTCGAGGTGGAGTCCATCGGCGACCCGAGCGGCATCAAGACCGGCACCATGGAGATTACCAGGAGCCCGTCGCGGCTGCTGATGGCCGAGCACGTGGTGCAGCTCCTGGCCGAGATGGGCCTGCTCACCGACGGGTTTTCGTTTCAGGCGGGCGCCGGCGGCACCTCGCTGGCGGTCACCAAGTTCCTGCACGACTACATGCGGGAGCGCGGCATCGTGGGCAACTTCGTCATGGGCGGCATCACCGGCTTCGTGGTCGACATGCTGGAGGACGGCACCATCAACACCATCTTGGACGCGCAGAGCTTCGACCTCCGGGCGGCCGAGTCGCTCCGCGCCAACATGGCCCACATGGAGGTCCCCCATATCATGTTCGGCGACCCGCACACCGGCGGCTGCATCGTCGACCGGCAGGACGCCTGCTTTCTCGGCGCCACCGAGGTCGACACGAGCTTCAACGTCAACGTGAACACCCATTCAGACGGCATGCTGCTCCACGGCATCGGCGGGCACCAGGACGCCGCCTCTGGCTCCGATGTCACCGTCATCCTCGCACCGCTCATCCGGGGGCGCATCCCCGTGGTCCGGGAAAACGTCACCACGGTGTCCACCCCGGGCGACGTCGTCGATGTCATCGTAACAGACAGGGGCATCGCCGTCAACCCCGCCCGGGATGACCTGCTTGCCGAGGTTGAAGGCTCCGACCTCGACATCGTGGACATCGAAACCCTGCAAAAAGAGGCGGAGCGCCTGTGCGGCACCCCGCGGCAGCCGAACCTCGGCGACGAGGTCATCGCCCTGACCGAGTACCGGGATGGAACCACGCTGGACGTGGTGCGCAGCGTGACCGGATGGTAGCGCAGCGCTGGCTGGCGGTGGCGGCCATCGTCGCCGTCGTCGCCTCGGGAGCCGTCGCCGGGCTTGTCTACTACCGGGATGTGTCGGCCATCCGGGACGTCGAGGTCACCGTTATCGATGCGCGGCTGCCGGAGGACTACCTCGCCGAGATTTTCCGGAACCAGTCGCTCACCGTGACCATCCACATGCGGCTCTCCAATCCCTCCGGGCGTGACATCTCCGGCATGGGCACCGATTTCGACATCGACATCGGGAGCACACATGTGGGCGCCGGCGGGTTTTCCGGCGTCGACGTGCAGGCCCACGGCCGGGTCAACAGGACCATGAAGGTCACGCTGTCGCTCGTCGACGTGACAGCCGGGCTGCTGGACGCCGTCAAGCAAAAACAGTTTTTCATCACCCTGGACGGCCACGTCAGCGGCGACGTATTGTACGGCCTGGCCCGGTTCCGGCAGCCGTTCACCGCCGGCTATCGGTTTCCCTGATAGGTGTAGCGGAGCAGCGCCGCCACGTGCCCAAAATCCTGCAGGATATCGCTGTCGAGAAACTCGACGATGGCGTCGGTCCGCCCGGCGAACTCGATGATCTCCTCGACGACGTCGACCTTTGACACGGCCTGGCTGCAGTTGGTGCAGGTCGCCGCCACGCCCGGTTTGACAAGCTGGCATCGCTCGCATATCCAGCCGGGCAGCCGGTAATCCTTTTCGACGAGCAGCACCTCCACCTGGCCGTTCCGGGCTGCCTGCTGCACCGCCTCGACGCCGTAGGCCGCCAGTCCGTCGGTCAGCACCTCTTTTTTGAGCCTGGCCGCCAGGTCCTCGTGATGGCGCTGCTCATGTGCGGCTGCCTTTTCGAGCGAGGCCTGTAGCAGTGCATGCTCGTCGTCCATCTCGGTGTCGATGACCGCGACCACGCGGTCGCTCACATGGTCGGGCAGCCGATTATGGAACTCGTTTTTTGCCTGGCCGGGCCCGGCGATGATGAGCGGGTCGTCGGGCAGCATCTCGACCACCTGGTCATAAAACCGGTTGATGGCGCCGGTCCGGATGCGCTGGAAGCGGGCCTGCGACCATCCGCCCTTGCTGTGCTTGCTCTGTATCTGCGTGGATAGCTCCTCCTGCACGGCTACCTCGCTGCAGGAGACGTCGTAGAGCCTGGCATGATGGTGGTTGAGCAGCAGCAGGGAAAACGCCCTCCATTCGTCGGCGAGCGCTGCCAGGGGCCGTATGTATGGCGAGGAGTCCACGATGAGCGCGTTGTCCGGCGTGGTGGTGGGATGCATTGTGTAGAAAAAGTCGTGCCGGCTGGAGGCGAATATGGCGACGGGGCCCCGCTGTTCTTCGAGGTATTCCTGGATGTGTTCCATGGTCGCCTCGAAGTTTTCCCGGGCTTCCTTGCCGAGCGCGCGCCGTATCGCATTTGTCCGCCGGCGGAGGAATCGTTTGTCGCGGCCGTCGTAGTAGAGGCTGACGTATGTGTCGCTGCTATCCTCGTCGTATATGTCTGACAGCTCGTGGAGCGCCTGGCTGCATGATGGCATGGATAAAAGAAGGATGGCCGGCTATTTAACGCTGCTCGTTATGTCTGCCGGATATCATCGAGCTGCTGTTCAAGTTCGTCGAGCTGCTCGCGGGTTGCCGAGCGGAGGTCTTCGAGCCCGGCGGCTGTGTCGCTGTTGGCGTCGCATTCCTGGAGCATCCCGTTGAGGCGGGTGAGGCTTTTCTGTACCTTTGCATGCTCTTCTTTGAGCATTTCTTTCTGTCTGGTCTCCGCCGAGCTGGCCTGTCCCATCGCTATATAGAGTATATAGAGATATATATCTGTTGTGGTGTGGTTCAGGTATACTGGTCCAGCCGGGCCTGCCCGGACGGCTTCTCCACCCCGGCGGATATCTCTGCCTCCTCCCTGCCTTCATCCGGCTGCTCCTGTGCCGCCGCCGGCGCCGTTTGGCCCTGCCTGCTTTCGAGCTTCCGCTTGAGGCGGAGTATCTGCCGGTACATCTTTTTCTCCTTGTTCTTGCTGCTCCAGTAGTATGCCTCATCCCGCGAGCCCTTCATGATCAGGATGACCACGTTGCCGGGCAGGCCGTCCCGGGCGGTGCGACCCCGCCGCTGAATGTGCCGTATCGCCGACGGAACCGGCTCATAGAACAACACCAGCGAGGTCGCCGGGATATCGATGCCCTCTTCCCCGATGCTCGTGGACACCAGGACGTTGAACGCGCCGCCGGCGAAGGCCTCCAGCGTCCGTTTCTGCTCCTCCTGGCTCATGCCCGCGCCGCTGCCCTTCGCCTGGCCCACGAACTTGCGGGCCTCCACGCCATCCATGGCGTTGAGCTCCCGGGTGAGCAGGTCGATGGTGTCCCGGTATTCGGCGAACACCATCACCCGGCCGTCGGGATGCCGCTCGAAATGCTCGCCGAGCAATTCCCTGGTCTTCTCCAGTTTCGGCTGCCCGGCATCGACGGACAGAATCTCGCTGCGGATAGCCCGATACAGCTTTTTCTTCCGAATCCGGCCGGCGGCCTTGGAATCATCGAGCTCTATCTTGGCGAGATAGTTCTCCGCAGCATCTATGCCCTGGCTGGTCAGCATTTCCTTCAAATGCGCCAGCTTTATCGTCGCCGAGACCAGGCTGATAGCCGAATACAATGTGCCCCCGCGCTTCCCCAGCTGGCCGCGCATCCGCCGCTGGATGTCGATGAGCACTTTTTTGCTGAGCTTGCTGGCCTTCAGATAGCGGGCCTGCTTGGTATACTGTTTTAGCTCCGCCAGAAACTCGTTGAGCAGGGCATCGATTTCCCGGGCGATGTGCTTCACCTCCGGCGGCATCTCTATCATCTTCCACTGCATCTCCCGCCGGGACAGATACGGCCGGACGTCGTCGTCCCGCTCGGTGCGCACCTCCACGTGCTCGATGCCCAGGTTGTCAGCCACCTCTGCCAGCTTCTTGTAGTCGCTTCCCGGGGAAGCGGTCAACCCCAGGATGTGCGCGCCCCGCTCCAGGTAGCGTCTCGCAACCCCGACATAGGCATATTTTCCTACGGCCCGATGCGCCTCGTCGAATACCACCAGGCTGAAATCGCCGACGTCGACGCCCCGGTCGAGGTCGTTTTCCACGCTCTGCGGCGTCGCCACGACGACCCGGCTGCTCCTGTATGCTTCCTTTCGCTCCTCCGGCGAAAACGCCTCCCCGGTCACCACCACCACGTCGTCCACCGTGGTCATCGCCGCCACGGAGGCAGCATGCTGCTCGCAGAGCGGCTTCGTCGGCGCCAGAAACAGCACCGGGCCCTGCCGCAGCCTGTCGGCCAGCACCAGCACCGCGATGATGGTCTTGCCCAGGCCCGTGGGCAGCACCACCAGGCTGTTGCGGTCCCGGACGGCCTGAAAAATGTTCCATTGATAGTCCCGATGCTCGACCGCGCCATCCTTTATATATTCGAGGTCCACATGGGTCATCGCCGTCTCCCCGCGACGACCAGGGCGGCGAGCAGGGCCTCTATCTGGATTCGCTCGTTGCTGCCCTCCACGATACGGAAGTCCGCCTCACCGATTTTTTCGATGATATCAGCCTTTGTTTTCTCCTGCACGGGCAGGTCGAACACGGCGCTGTGCATCCCCTGCAGCACGTCCTCCCCCGACAGCCCGTACTCGATGAGCAACGTGTCCAGCAGCTCCCTCGCTTCAATAAAATTGCCCTGCAGCGCGGTCTCCATTACCTTTTTCGCCTCCTCCGGCTTGGCGGTCGCCGTGGTCCGGTAGATGGCCTCGGCGTCGATATGCTGGGACAGGGTGGCGGAGGTCTGCAGCGCGTTGATGGCCTTCCGCAGGTCGCCCCCGGCTACGTAGAGCAGGGCCTGCATGCCGCCGTCGGTTATCTCCAGATTTTCCGCGGCGGCGATGTGCTCCAGGTAGGGCCGCATGTCCCCGCTGTCCAGGGGGGAAAACCGGAACACGACGCATCTCGACTGGATGGGCTCGATGATCTTGGATGAATAGTTGCAGGACAGGATGAAACGGCAGATGTGGGCGTACCGTTCCATGGTCCGCCGCAGGGCGGACTGCGCGTCACCGGTCAGCGAGTCCGCTTCGTCGAGAAAAATGATTTTGAACTCCGCGTCGCCGAGCGGAGCGGTGCGGGCAAAGTTTTTGATTTTGCCTCTGACCACGTCGATGCCCCGCTCGTCGCTGGCGTTCAGCTCCTCGAAGTTTTCCTTCCATGCGTCGCCGTATATCTGTTTGGCCAGGGCGATGGCGCTCGTGGTCTTGCCCGTCCCGGCTGGACCGGCGAACAGCAGATGCGGGATGCTGCCCGAGGCCGCGTAGGCGCGGAGGCTGTCCACGATGCCGCTCTGGCCGACCACGTCGTCAAGCCTGGACGGCCGATATTTTTCTATCCACAGGTCTCTCATGCTCGTTCCTTCCCGATGGCGTTGAGCTTCGACTGCATCGATGCATCTTTGTCCCGCCGGTGGTCCACCCGCAGGTCGATGTGGATGCGCTTCGCCCCCATGTCCTCTATGGCCCGGTGCATCTGCTCGACGACGTCGAATATCTCGTGGAGCGACTCGGCCTGGATGCAGGTGGCCATGGCGCTGCTCTCGTGATCCAGCCCGCTGTCCTCCAGCACCTGCAGGGCTCGCTTCACGTAGCGGCTGACCGATGTGCCCTCTGAGGTGGGAAAAATGGCCACTTCGGCGAGTATCATACATGGGAAAAACGACGATGTTAATAAATCTTTGTCGCTGTCAGGCGTCCTTTGCATTGTCTGCCGTTTTGCAGACGGTGGGCTATGCCCCGAAGCCAAAGCCCGTGACGGTGGGAAGCCCTGCGCTTTTCCAGGCGTTGATGCCCCCGGCCATGTTATATATGATGCCCTGGAATCCGTTGTCAATCAATAATTTCGCCCCGAGGTAGCTTCTATTGGCGCTCCGGCAGTATATGATGATATCTTCGCCCTGGAATATGGAGGTGAAGATGTTCAAAAACAGGGGCTGTTCCATCAGATAGAGGGGAAACAGAATGGGTTTATCGTTCTGATGCGGGGTGTCGATGCGCTCGTTGAAGTACTCGAGGAACGTCCGGTCGTCTATAACGTTTTGGGGCCCTTCCTCGGTGTTGAGCATCTCCCAGGTTTGGCCCACCGTTATGTTGACGATGTCCCCCTGGCGGGAGATGTCGCTGCTCTGCTGTCCCTCCACAAGGTGGTAGGGTGTCACGAGCAACAGGAGGGCCACGACGACGGCCGCATACTTATACATGCCAATATAAGTAACGATTGTTTAAAAAGTTAACTATATTGATCCCGCACACGCCCCGGGCACGCATCGCCTGTCGACGTGCCATGGCTAACGCTGTCAATCACATCAAAACACTGTTCTTTTTCTGATTTGCCTCCATATACTACCGCGGCTGGCTCCACTAGCCGAGCGCCACGTCCAGCGTCATCATGACGGCGAAGCCGGCCATGGCGCCCATGGTGGCCAGGTCGGTGTTTCCGGAGCGCTGCGACTCGGGCACCACCTCCTCCACGACGACGAATATCATGGCGCCGGCGGCGAAGGCCAGCGCGTAGGGGAGCAGGGGCCGGAAGATGAGCACGGCGCCGGCGCCGAGAACGGCGAACACCGGCTCCACGACGGCGGAGAGCTGGCCGTACCAGAAGCTTTTCAGGCGGGGCATGCCCTCTCCCCGTAGCGGCAGGGAAACGGCCAGTCCCTCGGGGAAGTTCTGGATGCCGATGCCCAGGGCGAGCGCGGTGGCTCCGGCCAGGCTGGCTCCGGATATTCCAGCGGCGGCGGCTCCAAATGCGACGCCGACCGCCAGACCTTCGGGGATGTTGTGGAGCGTGATGGCCAACAGCAGCAGGGTGCTCCGTCGCCAGCCGGTTTCCACGCCCTCGGCTTCGCTCCGCGGGTAGCCGATGTGGAGGTGGGGGAGCACGCGGTCGATGCCCCGGAGGAATACGCCGCCGAGCAGAAAGCCGGTTGTTGCGGGCAGCCAGACGGGGAGCTGCTGCTCTTGTGCCATCTCGATGGACGGAGCCAGCAGGGACCAGAAGCTGGCGGCGATCATCACGCCGGCGGCGAACCCGAGCATGCCGTCGAGCAAACGCTGGTTTACCTCATGGGTGGCGAACACGGTGGCGGCGCCGAGCGCCGTGACCCCCCAGGTAAAGCAGGTGGCGGCCAGCGCCTGCAGTACCGGGTGGAGCGTCTGGAACGCTTCGAGGATGCCGGCTATGCTATCACCTCATCCGCAGGATATGGCGACGGAGCGGTTACCGTTACTGCAGGAACTTCGATACAAACGGTGACGTGTCGCCCCGGCGCAGGAAATGCCCCGACGGTCCTTCGCCCATGAACTCGGAGAACCATGCCTCGTGCTGTACCTCCTCGTGCAGGATGGCCAGCGCCAGGTCGTAGGTCCGGTGGTCCTTGCCGGCGGTGATGTTGCAGATGTTGGTGTACTGGCGCACCGCGCATCGCTCCGCTCCGACCAGCACCTCGAGCAGCGCCTCCACGTCGTCCAGGTCGTCGGGGAGATAGGCGGGCGGGCAGCCGGAGACGTCGTGGAAGTCTTTCATGTCCCGGGGGAGCTCGCCGCCGAGCTCGTAGATGCGGGGTACCAGCGCCTCGAAATGGTTCCGGTCTTCCAGCCTGGCTGTCTCGGCGATCTCTTTGACGGTTTCGCCTTCCAGCCCGGTCAGATTGGCCCGCAGCAGGGTGTAGTAGTAATACGTGGTCAGCTCAGCGGCGGCGTTTTTCACCAGCAGTTCGACGAGCTCGTCTACGTCCACGCCGGCGTCCGCCACCATCTTTCGTGCTACTTTTACCATATGTTGTACCTCCGGGAGTACAACAATCCCCGGGATATAAAGCTTTGCAGATGCACCCGACATGTCACTGCGACCGGCGCCGGCCGACGAACAGGGCGTCTATGAGCACGGCGATGACGCCCGCCAGGAACACCATGTCGAAGATGGCCGCTCCGCCGATTGACGCCGTTATCTCATTGGTTGCGGGCAGCGCCAGGATGTCCGGCAGGTGGAAGACGTCGGCGCCGACCAGGACGCCCAGGGTGCCGGAGATGTAGGCGACGGGCGCCGCGTGCTTCGGCCGCCTGTAGCAGGAGAGCAGGGAGAATAGGCTGGCCACGGCAGGTGGTATCAGCCACAGGGGAAACGGCGAGGTGACGCCGGCGCTGCTCACCCAGGTGACGTTGTACGTGAAAAACGCGACGATGGCGATGCCTATGAGGGCGCGCCAGATGCAGCGCTGTTTCGCGAGCAGGTAGATGCTGACCAGAATGGGGATGACGGCGCCGCCGATGTTGATGGCGATGGTCCAGTTCTGGTAGGTGAACAGGGTGATGTTGACGGCGCCGCCGAGGAGTGAGCCGAAGACGATGACGGCTGCCTCCAGCTTGGAGAAGCCGACCTCCCGGAAGGCGCTGTAGAATATGGTGTACAGAATGTAGAAAAACAGTCCTATGATGAAGAATGTCAGGAGGGTCGTATAGTTCATCCGAGGATGTATTCGAGAATGCGTGTTAAATCTTTCTCTTTTATGGTCACGTCGGCTGCTTTTACCACCGCTGTGTCGCAGGGGTTGAACGCGATGCCCAGGCCGCTGACCCTGAACATGGCTATGTCGTATCTGGAGTTGCCGACCGCTGCGATGTGGTGCATGGGCACGCCGACCCGGTCTGCGAGGTCGCGGAGGGCCGCATCCTTTTGTTTTGGGGGCACGCGGAGGATGCCCTGCTGCATGTCCGGGCTGATGCCGTTGGCGAGGACGTGGTCGATGCCGGCGCTGTCGGCGATGCGCTCTGCCAGCATGTCGAGTCCGCCGGAGACGATGGCGGTGGTGACGCCCGCGGTGCGGAGCTGCTGCATGGTGTCGTGGATGCCGGGCATGGTGTTGATGTGCCGGAAGAGAGAGGCGATGTCGTTTCTGGTGTGCTGCCGGCGCCAGAGCGCGAGGTCGCGGTCCATGAATTCCTGGCTGTCGATGTCACCGTTCTGGTATGCCTCCGCCGTTGCGGTGTTGTCGGTGCCCAGGCGGGCGTGGACGTGGTGCCAGGAGCTTATCATGTCGACGAGGACGCCGTCCATGTCGAATGCCACGAGCTGGTATGCGGCCATCGAGGTGGCCATCTCTGTGTGGCTATATAACGATTCTGCCGCTCCGGGAGGGGGCGGGGAAAATGGCAATATTTTTATAGCCGGGGCGGGCTGTCTGTCTGACAGGCCGGCTGCCGGCGCCGTGATGGGCCGGCTGCGGCCGTTTTTATCTATGCTGGGCCGTAAAAAATAGAAAGTGTTATAAATGACAATCGTATTACTTTGTCTGACAAACGACACACAACAGCATCTGTTTGCTGCCGTCTGTCGGCAAAACGGTGCCGAAACGTCGTCGTTTTGTCACTACGCCAGAGGGGAGTAAAAAATGGAAACACAACGCGTGACCGTCCGGCTGCCCGTGCACCAGATACGGGCCATCGACACCTTCATCCGCCTCGGGGAGTTCGCTTCCCGATCCGAAGCCATACGGACAGCGGTCTCCCGGCTCATCGAGGAGATCACCGAGCGCGTCTACGAAAAAGCGGAAACCCTCAAAAAAATCCAGGAACTGGAGGCGTACACCAGTCAACTCGACGAGAAGATTGGAGGGGTATAATAACAACTACCAGCCTATCTACAAGGAGGAAACCATAACATGAAGTCATTAATAGAGGATGCCATCCAGTACGGAGAAGACGACGTCCGCCAGGCCGAATGCGACGAATTCGGCGTTGCCAAGATAGTTGTAGTCGGCTGCGGAGGGGCAGGCGGCAACACTATCAACCGCCTGAACCGCATCGGAGTCAAAGGGGCCGAGACAATAGCCATCAACACCGACAAGCAGGACCTCGACCTCATCGACGCGGACAAAAAACTGCTCATCGGGAAAAACATCACCCGCGGCCTCGGTGCCGGCGGCTACCCCGACGTGGCACGGAAATGCGTGGATGAATCCCGCGACGAAATGGAACAGATACTCGGCGAGCCCGACCTGGTGTTCGTCACCGCAGGGATGGGCGGTGGCACCGGCACCGGCGTAGCTCCCGAGGTAGCAAAGCTGGCCAAGCGCAAGGGCGCCATCGTCGCCGGTATGGTTTCCATCCCGTTCAAAGTCGAGCGGGGCCGGGTGCTGCGCGCCGAGCAGGGGCTCGAGCAGCTGCGCAAAAACTGCGACTCGACCATCATCCTGGATAACAACCGCCTGCTCACCTTCTGCCCCACGCTGCCCATCGACAAGGCCTTCTCCGTCATGGACCAGCTGATATCGGAAACAGTCAAGGGCATCTCGGAGACCATCCTGCAGCCGTCGCTCATCAACCTCGACTACGCGGACGTCAAAACAATCGTGTCCAGCGGCGACGTCGCCGCCATGCTCTGGGGCGAAGGAAGCATCAACCAGGGGCCCGAGGCGCTCGGCATCGAGGCCATGAACCACCCGCTGCTGGAGGTCGACTTCACCGGAGCCCAGGGATGCCTCATCCACATGACCGGCGGACCCGACATGACGCTCGACTTCGCCGACAAGGTTGCCACCACCATCACGGGCGAGATGGACCCCTATGCAAACGTCATCTGGGGCGCCCGGATCAACAAGGACTTCCACGGCAAATGCCGGATCATGGCCATCATGACCGGCGTCAACTCCCCGTACATTCTCTCCGGCGACATGTCAACGCAGACGGAGGATGTACACATACCACGATGGGAGGGAGGTAAAAATAAATTAGGCATAGACCTAATTGGCTAATTTTTTGTCCTCCCCCCTTCCTCCCCTACCTTTTTTTATTTTCCTTTTTTCGTTAGACGAGAAACAGTGGGCTCTGCTGCCCGGCAGAAACACGGCTACAGCGACAGCTGGTCGCCGTTCTCCGGGATGACCACTTCGGCGGCGAAATCCCGCAGCTCCGCCGCCAGCGGCTCCGGGTTGTCGGAATGGAAGAGCACCACGCGCTCCGGCCGGCATGCCCGGGCGAAATCCCGCAACTCGTCGTGCCCGGCGTGAGCCGAAAAATCATAGAAGAACACCTCGGCGTTCACCGGGCGTTTCACCCCGTACAGGGACAGCTCGCCGGTCTCCAGCAGTCGCTCGCCGTTGGTGCCCTCCACCTGGTAGCCGGTGATGATGATAGCCGAGTTGGGGTCGTCCCGGATGTTGTCCGCGTAGCCCAGCACCGGCCCGCCGTTCAGCATCCCGCTGGTGGTCACGATGACGTCGCCGTCCATCGCCATCCGTTTGCCCTTCCGGGAGTACACCAGATGGACGTTGTCCAGCGCCTTTTTCAGCCCCTTGGGGGAGCGCAGATATGATGGATGCTGCAGGAAGATCTCTCCGATGCGGCTGCCCATGCCGTCCAGCCATACCTCGTGCCCGGAGTCGGCGAGCAGCATGGCGACCTCCTGGGTTCGGCCCACTGCAAACGCGGGGATGATGGCGGTGCCACCCCGGGCGACGACGTCGTCGACCGTGTCCAGAAACTGTTGTTCGAGCTCCCGCCGCGGGGGATGGTTCTGGCCGGCGTAGGTGCCCTCCATAAGCAGCGTGTCGCATGACACCGGCTCGGCGCCCGCTACAAGGCGGCTGTCGATGGTGTTGAGGTCGCAGGCGATGAGCACGCCGGTGTTTTCCTCCTTGAACATGAGGGAGCCGGGGATGTGGCCCGCGGGATGACAGGATATCTCCATGTCACCGACGGATATGTGCTCGCCGGGGTCGATGGACAAAAAATTGCGCTCCGCCTCCTCCACGTCGCGGTCGCTGTAGGGAAACGGGTACCCGTTGCACCGCGCAATCTTGAGGGAGTCGCTGAACAGGATACGGGCGATCTCCTGCGTGACAGGCGTCGAAAAAATGGGGACGTTGTAGCGCCCGGACAGCCACGGTGCCATCCCCGAATGGTCGAGATGCCCATGGGAGAGAAACAGGCATTCGACGGGCGGCGCCTGCACCGGATACGCCGGCGGCACCCCCGGGGTCATGCCGTAGTCGAACAAAAGCGAGCTGCCGTTGAGCTCAGCTAAAATGCCCACACGGCCGACCTCGTGTGCACCGCCCAGAAACCGCACGTCCATGTAAACAGGGTAATATCCCCCTCCATTTAATGTTTGGGTATAGCCGGCCGGATACGTAGGCCACCGGTTTTGCGATTGACACCGGACGTATATGGTGGTTTTCCGGCGTCACATGCAAAAACA
>JAWOAW010000067.1:0-6276 GCA_046498345.1 Thermoplasmatota archaeon | reverse complement strand
GCGAGGGTAGCCAAGCCAGGCCAACGGCGACAGACTCAAGATCTGTTCCAGCAGTGGTTCGTCGGTTCGAATCCGGCCCCTCGCATCATTTTAATATTAAACTTTATTTATTCTGGAGATGAAATCAAAGTTTGGTCAGATGCCTCGGTCAAGATGGGGTCGAATGCTCTGCTTCGTAACTCTGATACGCTTAATTTTTTATTTAATAACCTGATAAAATAATATGAAAAATACAATAGATGTTAAAAATATCTTAGACAACGAACTACATAGGATTTTCCATTCGGAAGCAGATTTTCAACACGCTTTATCATGGGAACTCCACAAGCAATATTGTGAAGATACTGACCGCCAGATAAGGTTAGAACGACCCAAACTCATACCCGTTAATATTAATTCAAAGAACCGAAAGGAGATTAATGCAAAGAATCAAAAGGAGAGGATATATATTGACATTCTCATCAGAGGAAACCATGAAATCATACCTATCGAATTAAAATATAAAACTGCAAAACTAAAAATAGATGAATTTGATTTAAAAGAACATAGTTCCCATGACACCAGTCGTTATGACTACGTTAAAGATATTGAAAGAATTGAAAAAGTTCTCAGCGGACAGAATGGTTACGGCTTTGCAATATTTTTAACAAATGATTCACGCTATTGGAAAAAGCCAGGGCAAGGCCGTACACCACAAGACGAGCAATTTAGAATACATGAAGGACAAACATTACAAGGTAAACTAAAGTGGGAAGGCGCCAAAGAGAGCACTGTCGGTAAGAAAAGATGTCATAACATCGAATTGGAAAACACTTATAATCTAAATTGGAGACGCTATACCTACAATAACACATGTAAGAACAAACCTAACGGTGAATTCAGATACTTAGCGGTAAAAATCAAGTAAAATAGTAGATTAAAATAAAGATAGGATAAAAGACATGAGGATCCTAACATAAACTGGAAGAGCAAGGAGATTACCAAAGCATATTTTCTGTCTTTCCCTCCTACTGGCTCTACGGAAACTATTTGGAAAGTTTTAAGCCGCAATGCCTTCCGCAGTCGGAACTCGCCAATCGCCTACATTTTTTATGCTTCATCGGAGCAATCCCTCCCTTGAAGCGCCAGGCAGAACAGCGCTGTCGCCACAACCACTGCGATGGTCATCCAATAGCTGCCGCTTTTTGACAAAGTGGAGCCATCCTTCCGGCCACCGCTACGGAAAACAGCAACGGCTACGCACATGCCGGCAGCCTCAGGGTGTTTTTTGCTGCTATGCCACCGCTACCTCGTAGTCTCGCCAGTTGCCGTCGACGTAGTTTTTCACGGTGACGTCGCCGATGTCGTCTACCGGGCCGTCTATCTCGGCGATGAGGACGCCGCCGTTGCCCCGGTCGCGGTAGCGCCGCGACGTGAACACCGTGAGACATCTGCCGTGGTAGATGGCCGTGCCCAGCGTGGAGTAGTCGTGGCCCTTGACAAACAAGCGGGCGTCGACGTCGTCCAAAAAGGCACGGAGCTCCTCCCCGGTGTAGGGGTCGCCGGCCCCGCGCAATGTTTTCGCATCGACGGGGTCGCTCCAAGTCAGCGATTCAACCGCGGCGGGGTCGTTTTTGCCGATGCTGCGGAGCGTCGCCGCATCGTGGCCCTTGAGGATGCCGCCGTGCGCCGCGAAAACGTTGCTGGCCAGCAGCATGAGCGGCATCATCCGGAACGCCTGGACGTAGGCCCCGTACAGCCCGGGATACCGGGCCTCGGCCTCCCGGTCGAACGTGGAGGAGGCTACGGGCAGCAGGTGATGCGATTCATGGTTGCCCTTGAGCAGGTGCACCCGGTGGGGCATGTCCCGTTTTACGCCGAGGAGATACGTCATCGCTGGCACCGAGGAGCCGACGTCGGCGGGCGCCCGGTCGACGTAGTCGCCCAGAAACACCAGATGGTCATAGCCGGTGTCCAGGAAACGTCGGACGACCGCCCTAGCGGTATAGAAGTCGCCGTGGACGTCGCCGGCGAGCACCAGGGAGCCCGACGGCTCGAGCAATGCCGGCTCCCGCTGCATGGCCGCCCGGGCGCCGTGAACGCATGCCGCAGCCCCGTCGTAATCGAGGGTTTTGACGTCGTCGAGGGTGCAGGCAGCCCAGTCCATGGACATATGAGCCTGTAAATATTTAAGTACCTTGGGCTCTTTTCCCGGTGATGCGGTACAGCGTGGTCATCCCGGTGTACAACGAGGCACGCAACATCCGGCCGCTCTACCGGGCCATCGTGGAGGCGATGGACGACATGGGAGACTACGAGATACTGTTCGTCGACGACGGGAGCACCGACGAGACGATGGAGGAGATACGGGCGCTGCATGACCAGGATGAACGGGTGCGGTGTATCTCGTTTCGGCGGAACTTCGGCAAGACCCCGGCGTTGATGGCCGGCTTCGCACATGCATCCGGCGACGTGGTCATCACGATGGACGGCGACCTGCAGAACGACCCCCGGGACATCCCGGATATGGTGGCAATGCTCGACGAGTACGACGTGGTGAGCGGCTGGCGGCACGAGCGGAGGGACGGCTGGCTCAGCAAGAAGCTGCCGTCCCGGATATCCAACGCCATATCGCGGTGGCTGACCGGGCTCGAACTGCACGACTTCAACTGCGGGCTCAAGGCCTACCGGCGGGAGGCGCTGGACGACCTGGTCCTGTACGGGGAGATGCACCGGTACATCCCGGCGGTGCTGGCCTGGAAGGGCTACCGCGTCGGCGAGCTCAAGATACGGCATCACGCGCGGGAGCACGGCACGTCGAAGTACGGGGCGAAGCGGCTGCTCCGCGGGTTCTTCGACCTCGTCAACTTCAAGTTCTGGGCCGACTACTCGACCAGGCCGCTGCATTTTTTCGGGGGTATCGGCAGCCTGTTGTTCGGCGCCGGCTTCGCCATCAACCTCTACCTGCTGCTGCTCAAGCTTCTGTACGGCGAGGAGCTGTCCGAGCGGCCGCTGCTCCTGCTGGGCATCCTGCTCATGATCATGGGCCTCCAGATCGTGTTTTTCGGCTTCCTGGCCGAGATCATGATACGGGAATACTATACCCTGTCGGACAAAAAAATGTACAGCGTCAGGGAGACGTTGTAGCCCGCAGATTGTGCCCCAGGTAGACCAGGCCGCCGACCACGTTGCCGGCAAGCTTCACCAGCTGATCCGAAAAACCCAGGGAAAACGCGGCGGCGCTCCCGACCCCGGCGGAGGAAAACAGCGTGACGTAGGTGCCCTCCCGGACGCCGAACCCCTGCACCGTCACCGGGAGAAACACCAGAATCTCGGCCACCGGGATGAACACAAAAAAATAGGAGAGAGCTATGTCAAGGCCGAGCGCCCAGGCCAGAGTCACGTTCACCAGGATGAGCAGCAGATGATAGCACACCGAGAGCGCCATGACGGGGAGCAAGAGATATCGCCGCAGGCGGTACGCGCGAATCGCCCGGTAGACGTCGCTGACAAAGCATTGCACTCGTTCAAAGCGCTGCAGAAACGACAGATGGAGCAGGCGGTCTATCCAGTCGGTGGAAAAGAGGACGACGAGCAGAGCCAGCGGGAGCACCAGGATGGGCAGGGCCAGCAGCCGCGCCGTCGAGTCGACGAGCGGCCAGCCGACGAGCAATGCCAGGGAGCCAATGGCAACGATGGCGACGAGACCGGTCAGGCGGTCCATGACCACCGACGCATATGCCTCCTCCCGCCGCCGTAGTTGCTTGGAAAACACGTGGGCCTTGACCACGTCGCCGCCCACCGACGTGGGCAGAAACGCGTTGAAAAAAGCGCCGATGTAGTAGTATTTCCACGCCCGGAGAAACGAGACCTGCTCCTGCTTCGCCTTGAGCAAAAGCTGCCATTTTTTGGCGCTCAGGGCGACACCCAGCTGCTCCAGGGCAACGGCCAGGGCGAAAACGGGGAGAGCCATGCCGGCCAGCTGCCCGGTGATGCGGTCCACGCCGGTGAGATAGACGACAAGCGCGATGAGGACGATGCTGACCGCCGCGTTGAACAGGTAGCGCCAGGTTTTCCGCATGCACATGGTGATGGCGCCGGCGGATAAAACGTTTTACCTTCAGAGGCGACATGTAAAAATCCTGAAACACTTATAAGGGCAGCGCGTGTTCACCACGGCGATGGACATCTGGAACCGGCTGATGGAGCTGCCGCATCGCAAAAAGCTGCTGGTCCTCCTATTGCTGGCAACGCTGCTGCTCTCACTGTTCATCACCGTCGACCGCCTGTACGTCGACACGGCGGTGAACACCGACCCTTCGACCGACCACACTGACAACCAGCTCTACATACAGCGGGCGCAGACCATCCTGGACGGCAGGCTGCTCTACCGGGACGTCGACACCCAGACTCCGCCGCTCATCAACTACCTGCTGGTGCCCCCCGTCGCGCTTGGTGGATCGCCGCTGGCCTTCGAAATCTATTTCTCCATGTTCATCGTGATAACCGCGCTATCAATATACCATTTTCTCTCCCCTATCGATGACAGGAAGGCGTTCGCCGGCGCCGTCATGTTTCTGCTCATTCCCTCCACGCTGGTCATCCCATCGTTTGCCCGGCAGGACGAAGCCATCGTGGTGCTGTTTTTCCTGCTCCCCCTGCTGGCCATGGTGGTCAGCCGGCGCCGGTGGCTGTACGCGGCCGGCGCGGCGCTCGGCGTCTGGATAAAAATGCATTCCATCTTCCTGATCCCCCCTCTCCTGGTCAAAGAGCGGCGGCACGCCCTGCGACACATCATGGTCATGGCCGCCGTGTCGCTGGCGGCCACGCTGCCCTTTCTCATGCTTGCGTACGACGAGTTCATGTTCCACCTCCGGTTCTATCTGCTCGGGCAGGGAGACGAGCCGTTGCAGGGCATCAGCCTGTGGCGCATCCTGGACAGCCAGGGCATGGGGGTGCCCAAGATCGGGCTCATCGCGCTTATGGGCATCGCGTTCCTCGCCGTCTACGTCATGGCGTACCACAAAAACCTGGGCGTCTGGAAGACCGTGGGACTGACGCTGCTGCTCTACTTCATCCTCTACCCCAAGATACACTACGAGTACTACCTCGTCCTGTTCGGACTGCTGGCCCCCTACGTCATCGTAAGCCGGCGGATGCTGGCCGGATTGTTCGGCATATCGCTGCTGTCAGGCGCGACGCTGCTCATCGAGCAGCGCTACCTCGACTGGGGCACCACGACGGCGCACAGCGGCCTGTTCATCGCGCTGGCTGCAGCCTGCATGCTCGCCATCGACGTCATCCTCGTCGTGCTGTTCCGCTACATGGCAACCCGTGAAACATGGCTGGACCGGGAGCCCCTCGTAAATCAACCGCTTTCTTAATATACCCCGTTTCTATTCGCACAAAAAAAGGGCCCGTAGCTTAGCTAGGTTGGAGCGCCCGGCTGATAACCGGGAGGTCCGGAGTTCAAATCTCCGCGGGCCCACTTTTATATACCAAAAAGTGGGGGTCAGGGGGGAGCGGGTTTTTTCAAAACCTGGTGGACGATGCGCTTGCTCCGGTTGAACATGCTGGCGATTTCACGGATGGATCTGCCCTCCTCATGTTTTTCTTTCATCTTTTTTCGTTCCCATTCCGTGGTCCGGATGTCGTCCAGCAGCCGTCCCATCACCCAGAAGAGGTTATCCACGATGAACTGATTATGCTCGCTGCCTACATCGTAATCGTCGTAGTCGATATGATTGCGGCTGCGGTAGCCCAGCACGTCGCGGAGCCGGGCCAGCAAAAGCGCGATTTCCCGTCTCTCCCCGATGGAAAGATTCCTCCAGTAACCCGCAATCCATTTCTCCTGCTCGGCTATCCATTCCTCTTCGCTCATGCCGGTCTCGAGCGCCCGGGCTTTCATCGCCATATATCGGTTCAAAGGAGCGAGATCCATAAAGCAAAAGAAAACATGTTATTTATATTTAATTAATACTGGATAATTGTCCGGGAAAATAAAATCCATATCACCCAATGAAAATTATATATGGTCAACTTAACAATGAGGATCGCCAAATAATAAAACTTCCCGAGCCTGGCCCGGAAGGGTGAAAGCGCCTTCTCGATGTCCTCGCCCGAAATTCTGATCATTTCACAGTATTATTTCCTGCTAGTATAAAAATTTATGTGATACAAAGGCCCTGCAAAGTACCTCTATTTTATATAGATGTGATACTAAATTCATAATATCTATCAAATCTATTTAGCAGAATAAAATGTTAATCCCTTGTCCCCTGTAATTAAATAGTCAAG
>JAWOAW010000011.1:0-14590 GCA_046498345.1 Thermoplasmatota archaeon | reverse complement strand
GAAAGGATGTGTATGGTCGCCGAATCCTGCCCAGTGACGGTATCTGAAAACCCTGTTCAGAGGGAAGAAGGACCGTTAAACGGCGGGGGTAACCATGACCCTCTTAAGGTAGCGTAATACCTTGTCGCTGAATTGGCGACTTGCATCAATGGTCCAACGAGAGTCCCGCTGTCCCCAGGTGGAACCCGGTGAAGTTGACTTACTGGCGCACAGTCCAGTACCGTCCAGCCGCAAGAGAAGACCCTGTGGAGCTTTACTACATCCTGTTGCTGGGATATGGTCTTGAGAGTGAAGTTGTAGGTAGGAGCCATCGAAGCGTGGGCGCCAGCTCACGTGGAGGCGACCATGGGACACTACCCTCCCAAGGTCGTATCTCTAACTCGCAAGAGAACACCAGCAGGTGGGTAGTTTGAGTGGGGCGCTGCACCCCTGAAAAGATATCAGGGGTGACCAATGGCCAGCTCAGGCGGGTCAGGAATCCGCCGTAGAGTACAAGGGCAAAAGCTGGCTTGACGCGGATTCGCACCGCAAGAATCCGCGATGTGAAAGCAGGGCCTAACGAACCAATGTCTCTCATTTATGGGGGGCATTGATGACAGAAAAGTTACCCCAGGGATAACTGAGTTGTCTCCAGCAAGAGCTCACATCGACCTGGAGGTTTGCTACTTCGACGTCGTCTCTCCGCATCCTGGCAGTGCAGCAGCTGCCAAGGGTAGGGTTGTTCGCCCGTTAAAGCGGATCGTGAGATGGGTTTAGACCGTCGTGAGACAGGTTGGTTTCTCTGCGCTGGACGTGTTGATACCTGAAGGGAAAGGCCCCTCGGTACGAGAGGAACGGGGGCCTGCGGCCTCTGGTCTACCAGCTGTCCGACAGGGCATGCTGGGCAGCTACGCCGCACGGGATAACCGCTGAAAGCATCTAAGCGGGAACCTCTCCCCAAAACGAGGTATCCATCGAGCTCGGGTAAAAGACCCGGTTGATAGGACCGGGGTGTAAGCAGCAAGCTTCGGCGAGCTGTTAAGCCCGCGGTTACTAACAGCTCGGCAGCTCTCGTTAAACAGATTGCGTATGCATTTACTCTCACTCTCAAAGGAAGGGTTTGACGGCCATAGTGCTGGGGAAACACCCGGTCCCATCCCGAACCCGGAAGTTAAGCCTGGCACGTGATTCCGAGTACTATGGTGCGCGAGCCCATGGGAAAAGTACCCTCGAGAGAGGGCTTGGAACCACGGTTTAGGTGGAGAGCGCTGGTCGTTTGTCCCTTCGGGGACCTTCCGGCGTAAACTTCACTGCTTGAAGACCATGGATCCTCGGCTCGCTGTCAAGCCCTTCCTTTCCTTTTCCATATTTTTCGCATTTTTCTGGGTAGCGGTAGCTCCGGCTTTTGCCTGCGCAAGTATTTTTATGACCCTTGTTATTTGTCTACGATGACCCTGAGCGTTGCGACGTGGAACGTGAACTCGATTCGGGCCAGGATGGATCTGCTGCTGGAATGGCTGCGGGGATACGAGCCCGACGTGGTCTGCCTGCAGGAGACCAAGGTCCGGGATGAGGAGTTTCCCGTCGACGTGTTCGACGAGCTAGGGTATACTGTTACTTTCAAGGGGCAGAAGGCCTACAACGGCGTCTGCATTTTGTCGTCCATGGAGCTCGACGACGTCAGAAAAGATTTTATGGACATCGAGGGCGACGACCGGCGGCTGCTGCAGGCGTCCATTGGCAACGTCACGGTCATCAACGGCTATTTTCCGCACGGCCGGATGCCCGGCTCGCCGGCTTTTTACGACAAGCTGGATTTCATCGAGTCGCTGCGGGAGTACATGGATGACACGTTTTCGCCCGACGATGCGGTCGTGTTGCTCGGTGACTTCAACGTCGCACCCGAGCCCATCGACGTGTATGACCCGGGGCTGCTGGAGGGAAGCATTGGTTTCCATCCCCGGGAGCGGGAGACGTTGGGGCTGCTCCAGGAGTGGGGCTTCGTGGACGCATACCGGACGCTGCATCCCGACGTGGAGGCGTTTTCCTGGTGGGACTACCGGGGTGGATTCAAAAACAACCGGGGCATGCGCGTCGACCACGTCTGGACGTCCTATGCGCTCAGGGATACCATAGAGGAATGTGTCATCCACCGGGAGATGCGTACCGCCGAAAAACCGTCGGACCACGTGCCGGTGGTCGCGTCTCTTGACGTGTAACGCGTGCTCCGCCTCCGCGAAGAATGTTTATATATGGGGGCTGGGATGAGCACCTGTCATGACATACGATACCATGCCTAACGGGGAGCTCTCCCGGGATGAGCTGCTCCGCCGGCTGCAGGAGCTGCGCGCCGGTTCACATCGGTTCCGGGGTATCGTTGAGCATGCACGTGACGCTATCTATATCGTTCATCCCCGGCATGGGTTCCGGTATGTCAATCATGCGTTTGAGGAGCTCACCGGCTACACGACGGAGGATGTCCGGGCGGATGATTTCAGCTTCTGGGACATCGTTCATCCGGGCGACGTCGACATGATATGGCAGCGTGACAGGTCGCGGGAGCGCGGCGAGGAGGTGCCCAGCCGTTACGAGTTCAGGATATTGGCGCGTGACGGCGACGTCAGGATGGTGGAGGCGGCCACCATGCCCATCGATGACGGCGAGGGGCTGATCGCGGGTATCCTGCGGGATATCACCGACCGGGTGGAGATGGAGCGGGCGATGCAGGAGAGCAAGGACATGTTCAGGGGGCTGGCTGAGCGGAGCTTCGACGGCATTTTTTCCTTTGACGGGCGTGGCCGGTTCACCTATGCGTCACCGGCGGTGCGCAACATCGCCGGATATGCCCCGGAGGAAGTCGAGGGCACGTTTTTCGGCCGCTACATTTTGAAGCGGGACATACCGAAGATGCTCATGGTGTTCGCCCGGCTGCGGCGGGGTGCATCCGTGGAGGGCGTCACGTTCCGGATACAGCGGAAAGACGGCGGGATACGGACGGTCGAGGTCAACGCCGTCCCGGTAGTGCAGGACGGAAAAGCGGTTGGCGCCCAGGGAAACATACGTGATGTCACGGAACGCGAGATGACGGAGAAGCGGCTTCGGGAAAGCGAGGAACGATATGCGACGCTGTATGAGCAGTCGAACGACGCGATCATGCTGTTTGACCTGACGGGCAGGGTCGTTGACGTCAATGAGAGATACGAGGAGACGTTCGGCCGAACCGAGGAGGAAGTCGTCGGTAAGCGATTCACTGAGCTTGACATTGACTACAACCTGCACACCAAAGACATTTTCCGAAAGATGGAGCGTCTTGCCCGGCGGCGGGATGTCGAGGACTTCGACATCACGGTGCACGACCGGACGATAGATGAGACGTATGTTGTGCACGTGAAAGCGAACCTTATCAAGCTGCCGGAGGGCAGGTTTATACAGGTCGTCATCCGGGATGTTACCGAGAGGAGGCAGGCGGAGCAGGCGCTTCATCACCAGCGAAAGTATTTCGAGGCGTTGTTCAACGGTTCTCCGGAGGCCATCGCCTCGCTGGATGCCTGTCATCATGTTATCACGGTGAACCCTGCCTTTGAGGCGCTCTTCGGTTATACCTCGGGGGAGCTCCGGGGGAAAAACCTTGATGATGTCATCGTCCCGGAGCGGCTGCAGGACGAGGGGCGGTCGATATCCCGTCAGGTTGAGCAGGGCGACGTCGTCAAAAAAGAATCGGTCCGCTGCCATCGGGATGGCGGGGAGGTGCCGGTGTCGATTCTTGGCGCTCCGGTGGTCATCGACGGCGAGCAGCAGGGTATCTTTGGCATCTACCGGGATATCTCGGCCAGGGTGACCGCGCAGCAGGCGTTACGGGAGAGCGAGGAAAAATATCGGGATATGGTTGAAAACATCAATGACGTGCTCTACACGACCGACATGGAGGGCACGATTACCTATATCTCCCCGGTGATAGCGCAGATGAGCGGCTATACGCCGGGGGAGGTCGTCGGAAAACCGTTTACAGATTTTGTCCATGAGGATGATGTCCCCCGTATCCGGGAGCGGTTCAAGCAGATTATATCGGGTGACCGTGACGGCCGTCCATCCCCGGATGAATATCGTATCACCGTAGCGTCGGGCGACGTTCGCTGGGTGCGCACCTCCAGCCGGCCCATTTTCGAGGACGGCGACGTGGTGGGCCTGCGGGGCGTGATGACCGATGTCACCGGCCGGAAGCATGCCGAGCAAAAAATCGCTGAGCTCAACGACACATTGCGGCTCATCAACAAGATAATGTGCCACGACATCCTCAACGACCTGCAGATTGCGCAGAGCTCCCTCGAGCTGTATGGGGAGGAGGCTGAGCCGGCGCTCTATGACAAAGCCAGGCAGCGCATGCATCAGGCGGTGGAGCTCATCAACCGGATGCGCGGGCTGGAGTCGCTCGTGGCCTCGGCGAAGGAGCTGCGGCCGGTCAACCTGCGGGAGGTGGCCGATGATGTTGCCGCCGGCTGCGGCGTTGACTGCCGGGTGGAGGGCAGCGCGGTTGTCATGGCGGACGAGGCGCTGCATTCGGTGGTGCAGAACCTGGTGCATAACGCCGTGGTGCACGGCAACGCAGACGAGATCGTGGTTTCCATGCACTGCGCCGATGACATATGCATGCTCCGGGTTGCCGATAACGGCGTGGGCATCCCCGACGAGATAAAGCAGCAGGTGTTCGAGGAGGGTTTCAGCCACGGCGGCACAGGGAGCACGGGCCTGGGTCTGTATATCGTGAAGCAGACCGTGGAGCGCTACGGCGGCTCCGTTGCCGTCGAGGACAACACGCCGCGGGGTGCCAGGTTTGTGCTCCGGTTCCCGCGGGGAAACAATGTGTAGCCGAGGGTGGAGGCGGCTGCGGGATACCTGGCGGCATGTGGTCGAGCCATTGTCGCCGATGCGGGATGAGGGAATGCGTCGTCGGTCTCGGCTGCTTGCCTCGCTGCTGTTTTCTTTCATGATGCTGCTGGCGATGGTGCTGGTGGCTTCGGCAACCGTGGACCTGGCTGAGCCGTTTTTGTCGTCCGCTACCATGTATCTCAGCATGGGTCTGCTGGCCGTGCTGTTCGGCGCCTACGTGGTTACCCGGATGGGGTTTTACGTGGCGGGGGCCGCGGTGACCGTGGGCACGCTTTCCCTTGCCGTGTTCGGTGCCGCCATTGTGGTTGTATCCGGGTGGGCACCGCGCTATGACCCGGGCGATGTCAACCTGCTTGTCTTTCTGATTTTTCCGCTGCTGTTTTCGGGTATGCTGCTGTCGCTGCGCCAGACGCTGGTGTTCGCCGTTGCCGACGGGGTGGGCATGCTCATGCTGCCGCTGTTTTTTTCTCATATCTCCGTTGTCGACGTTCTGGGTGGCCCGCTGCTGTTGTTCGTGGTCGTGGCGCTGCTGGTGGCATGGACGAGCCTTCATCGCAGCCAGATGGAGGAGATACGCCGGGCTGAGCTTGCCAGAAGCGAGGAACGCTATCGTTCCATCGTCGAGCATGCACATGCCGGTATCCTTGTCGTCGACGACGCATATCGCATCGGGTTTGTGAACGAACGGCTGTGCCAGATACTCGGGTATTCCCGGGAGGAGCTCCTGGGTGAGGATTTCAGGCGGTTTCTGGACGCGGAAAGCCGGGAGCTGGTCGCCGGCCGCTACCGGAGGCGGCAGCGGGGCGACGACGTGCCGTCGAGCTACGAGTTCAATGTTCTCACCAGGGACGGGGAAACGCGGCGGGTGCAGATCATTTCCACCATGATACAGGATGTGCAGGGTGGAGGGCCGCAGACGATGGCCCAGGTGCTGGACATCACCGAGCGAATGCAGGCTGAGCGGGAGCGGGAGCAGGCCATGGCGGAGATGCACCGGGCGCTTGAGCTGGAGAAACGGTTCAAGGCAGACGCGGCGCATTTCTTCCTCAACCCGATCGCCATCGCCAAGGGATACATGGAGATCGCCATGGAGGACATGCCGGATGGATGCAGGGACAAGATTAGGGCATCCTGCAACGCTGTCAGGCGCGTGGAAAACGTCATCAAAAACATCGTCGAAAAAGGCGAGATACGGGAATGAACCCGCTAGCTCCGATACATACATATAACCACGGGATGTTTAACGGGCAATGAGCGAACCGGACGAGGAAACCATCCGCGATTTCAGGATGCCCGACCGGGATACGGGCGAGCTGTTTGCCGTAGCGGAGCAGCGGATGGGCGCCGGGCGTATAAAGATTGTATGTGAGGACGGCGTGGCCCGCATGGGCCGCATCCGCGGCAAGATGAAACGCCGCGCCTGGATTCGCAGCGGCGACCTGCTCATCGTCCGGCCCTGGGAGTTCCAGGACGAAAAAGCGGACATTCTGTACCGGTATTCGCCGACCGAGACCTCGCATCTGGCCCGCCAGCACAGGATACCGGAAAACATAGACGTATTTGAAGCATGAAATGGAGCACCGAGTCTGAGGACCTTTTATCAGGCAAAACCGAGGGAGAGGTATTCGAAAAAGCGACCTATGAGGCGCTGTACAAGCTCATGTCCCGGGGGGCCATCGAGGTCTTCGATTTCCCTATTTCGACGGGCAAGGAGGGCAACGTGTTCCGCGCCCGCAACCGGGATGGATATGTGGCGGTCAAGATATATCGTCTCAACACCTCCACGTTCCGCAACATTTCCAAGTATCTTGAATATGACCGGCTTTCATCGGTGAAAAAAAACCGGCGGGGGGCCATCTTCGCCTGGGCGAACAAGGAGTTCCGCAACCTCGAGCGGCTCTGCGAGGCCGGCGTCCGCGTGCCGGGGCCGGTGGCCCATCATGGCAACGTCATCGTGATGGAGTACATCGGCAGCGAGACCACGCCGGCGCCGATGCTCAAGGACGCCGAGCTGGAAGCGCCGGAGGAAACCTTCGATGCAATCGTGGCAGATATGTCCCGGATGTACCATGATGCGGGACTGGTGCACGCCGACCTGTCGGAGTACAACGTGCTCTACCATGCGGGGCCGGTCATCATCGACGTGGGGCAGATGGTGAAACGTGAACATCCCATGGTCCAGGGGTTTCTCGAGCACGATGTCGACACGTTATCCCGTTTTTTCAGCCGTTTTTTTCCGGTTGACCGCGACGAGATGCTCCAGCGTATTTTGGAGGAAAAAACATGAAATATGTAAAGATACCACGTGATAGGATTGCCGTCCTCGTCGGCAACGACGGGGAAACAAAGGAAGCGATAGAGGAACACGGCGTCGAGCTCGACGTCGACTCCGAGACCGGGGACGTAGCCATCCGGAGCGACGATGCGGTCGTTGAGTTGGATGCCCAGAGCGTTGTCCGGGCCATCGGCCGGGGCTTTTCGCCGGAGCATGCGCTCCATCTCTTCAAGGACGACTACTATTTCGAGCTGCTGGACATGCGGGACTACGTGGGCAAAAAAGGCAAAGACGTGCAACGCATCGCCGGCCGGGTCATCGGCAAAAACGGTCGCTCCCGGCGTATCATCGAGGAGTTGACGGGCGCGTTTGTCTCCGTGTACGGGACCACGGTGGGGCTCATCGGGCAGCCCCGCGGCCTCGACGTCGCCCTGGAGGCGGTGCGCATGCTGCTCAACGGCGCCAACCATGCAACGGTCTACGGCTTCCTGGAAAAAGAGAAAAAGCGGATGAAGCTAGAGGAGTTCGGGCTGCGCTAGCTGAAATCGAGCTGTTTCATCAGGCGGCGCTGCGCCTTGCGGCTGGACAGCCCTTTCATCAGTTTTTTGGACTTCCGGTAGTAGCGGAGCAGCTCTTTGACCTCGCGGGCTTCCACGCCGGCGCCCCGGGCGATGCGGTTGACCCGGGAGGACTTGATGAGCCGGGGGTTTTCCATCTCCTGCTCGGTCATGGAGTCCATCATCACCCGGAAGACTTCGAGTTTTTCCTCTGTCTCGTGCATGTCGGCGCCGCGCATCCGCTGCCCCAGCCCGCCGGGGATCATGTCCGCCAGCTTCTGCAGGGAGCCCATGCCGGAGACCATCTCCATCTGCTCGTACATGTCCTTGAGCGTGAACTTGCCCGACATGATCTGCTGGGCGCTCTTCTCCAGCTTGTCCTTGCCCTTTTCCCGGGCGACCTCCTCGGCTTTTTCCAGCAGGCTTTCGATGTCGCCCATGCCCAGCAGGCGGGAGAGAAAGCGGGTGGAATCAAACTTTTCGAGGTCTTCGAGATGCTCGCCCGTTCCCACGTAGAGGATGGGCGCATCGGTTTCCGCCACCGCGGAGAGCGCGCCGCCGCCCTTGGCGGTGCCGTCCATCTTGGTGAGGATGACGCCGGTGACCCCGATGGCGTCGTTGAAGGCCTTGGCCTGGGGGCCGGCCTGCTGCCCGGTGGAGCCGTCCATGATGAGGATTTTTTCGTCCGGGTCTGCTACCTTGAAGATATGTTTCATTTCGTCGATGAGCTCCTGCTCCAGGCTGTGGCGCCCGGAGGTGTCCACGATGACCACGTCGTGCTTCCTGAACTTCTGCATGCCCTCTTTGACGACCTCGACGGCGTCTTTGCCGCCCCCGTAGACGGGCACGTTGAGCCGGTCGCCTATCTGCTTGAGCTGGTCATAGGCTGCGGGGCGGTGCACGTCGCCGGCGATGAGCGCCGGGCGGAGCCCCTTCCGCTGAAAATGGTGGGCGAGCTTGCCGCAGGTCGTGGTCTTGCCCTGGCCGTACAGGCCGACCATCATGATGGTCTGCTGTTTGAGCGGGAGCTCCCGCCCGCGGCCGAGCAGCCCGGACAGCTCGTCGTGGACGATGTTGATGGCGTGCTCCCGGTTGCTCATCCCCGGCAGCGGCTTTTCTTCCAGGGCTCGCTGCTCGATGCGCTTGGAGAGTTCCAGCACCAGTTCGACGTTGACGTCGGCCTGGAGGAGCGCCCGCTGTATGTCTTTGACTACTTCTTTTATGAGCGAGGCGTCGATGTGCCGGGCGTTGGCGATTTTTTTGATGGTGCCTCGCAGGGAGTCTCCCAGTCCGTCAAGCATCGCCGCAACAACATCCCGGGGTTATATAATCGTTTTTGTCTTCTCCTTATGTGCGGTTAAAAGACTGCCGTGTCTGCCGATGGCCGCGTGTGGTTTACACGGCGGGTATTTTTTTGTCGTGGATGGACGAGTCGATGATTTTTCGCATGGCCGTGAACCCGATGGTACGGGGGTACACCCGCTTGGCGCCTGCCTCCCGCATTTCGTGTGAGAGCAGGGAGGCGAAGGCGGTGAAGCCGTAGATGGTGGCTGCCGGGTCTACCTCCAGGATTTGCTTGGTGGCTTCGACGCCGTCGATGATGGGCATCTTGACGTCCATGATGACCAGGTCGGGTCGGTTGCCCTGCTCCGCCAGGCTTTTGTACATTCTGACGCCGGCCATGCCGTCGCTGGCCCTGTATAGCGTTATGTTCAGGGGGGCGAGCACGCTCTCCATGAGGTCCTGGATGTAGGGGTCGTCCTCCACCAGGAGTATTATCTCATTCATGGTACTCCATTGCTGTTATTTTGCTATCGAAACGATAACAATATAGCAACCAATACTCCTATATAAACATTTTCTTTTGCTTTTGCTGTCGCCCCCCGGTATAAGAGAAAACTTAATAGGCTGCCGCCGATTAACCCATATGGCCATTGGATTCGTCCTCGTCACCGTGGCCCCGGCATCCGAACACGACGTATACGACAGGCTCCACGAGATAGACGAAATCACCGAGCTCTACCCCCTCTTCGGACAATACGACTTCATCGCCCGCGTCGAAGCAGCGACGCCCACCGAAATCGGCGGCATCGTCGTCAACAAGATACGCGCCCTCGAAGGCGTCGCCGACACCAAGACCCTGACCACGGCCAGCATCGACCCATAGACCCGGTCAAATCTTTTATAAAAGCTTGCAATATATAGCCAGGATGCAATCCGATTTACAGTCGTTTCTGCAGCTCGATTTCTTCAAACAGCACGGCTTCACCCGCAGGCAGTGCCCCGAATGCGGCGCCCACTTCTGGACCACCAATCCAGAGCAGCAGCGATGCGGCGACGCCCCCTGTGTCCCCTACTCCTTCATCGGCGACCCCCTCGGAGACCGACAATACGACACGTCAGAGATGCGCGAAGCCTTCCTCACCTTCTTCGAACAACACGGCCACACACGCATCGAGCGCTACCCCGTCGTCGCCCGATGGCGCAACGACGTCTACCTCACCATCGCCTCCATCGCCGACTTCCAGCCCCACGTCACCTCCGGCCAGGTGCCCCCGCCCGCCAACCCGCTCGTCATCTCGCAGCCCAGCATCCGGCTCAACGACCTCGAAGAAGTCGGGCGAAGCGGCCGTCATCTCACCATGTTCGAAATGATGGGACACCACGCGTTCAACAACCACGAGCAGATATACTGGAGCGAAAAAACCATCCAGCTGTGCGACCAGTTCCTCCAGAGCATCGGCGTCCCCACCAAACAGGTCACCTACAAGGAAGGCGAATGGTACGGCGGCGGCAACGCCGGCGCCTGCCTGGAAGTCCTCGTCGCCGGCATGGAAATATCCACCCTGGTGTTCATGAGCCTGCAGCGCAGCCAGGATGGCACATACGAGGTCAACGGCGAACGCTACACAGAGATGCCGCTCCAGGTGGTCGACACCGGCTACGGCCTCGAACGCCTCGCATGGCTCACCCAGGGCTCCGAGACCGTCTACGACGCCGTCTTCCCCGACGTCATCAAAGCCATCAGCGACGCAGCGGCAGCGCCGAGCCAGCGGGACATCTACGCCCTGGCAGACCATACCCGCTGCCTGGCCTTCATGCTCGGCGACGGCATCGTCCCCAGCAACGCCGAAGAAGGCTACCTGGCCCGCCTCATCGCCCGCCGCGCACTGCGCTTCATCGAACGCCTCCAGCTCGACATGACGCTGCCCGACATCGTCGACCTGCACCTCGACCGGCTGGCAGATGACTTCCCCGACCTGGCCGCGTCACGCGGCGCGATGCACGAGATGCTCGACAAGGAGACAGCCAAGTACGAGGAAACCCTGGACAAGGGCCGGCGGCTGGTCGCCCGCTACGTCCAGGAGCACGGCGACATCCCGGAGCAAAAGCTCATCCAGTTCTACGACACCCACGGCGTCCCGCCGGACGTGGTCAAAGAGGTAGCCGGCGACGCCGTAGACATCCCCGACGACTTCACCTCCCGGGTGGCAGAGCTCCACAGCGGCAGCCAGCCCGCCGGTCAGGAAACACAGGAAAGCCGGTACAGCACCGAGCCGCTCTACTACCAGGATCCCTACCAGCGCACATTCCAGGCCACCGTCACCTGGACGGGCACCAAAGACGGCAATCCGGCGGTCATCCTCGACCAAACGCTGTTCTACCCCGAAGGCGGCGGCCAGGCCTCCGACCAGGGCGTCCTCCGCCAGAACACCACAGAACGACGGGTACTCCACGCTGAAAAACAGGGCGATGCCATCATCCACGTGCTCGACGGCCCCCTCCAGGAGGGCGGCGTGGAAGGCACCATCGACTGGCAGCGGCGCTACGACATCATGCGCCATCACACCGCAACGCATCTCATCAACGCGGCAGCCCGCGCCACGCTGGGCAGCCACGTCTGGCAAAAGGGCTCCGCGCTCGACGACAGCGAAGCCCGGCTCGACGTCTCCCAATACCGGCGCATCACCCCTGACGAGATACGGCAGATCGAGCAGACGGCCAACGCCTGGACCCGCGACGCCAGAGAGGTCACCAAGCAGACCCTGCCCCGCGAGCAGGCCGAACAGCGATACGGCATGCGCCTCTACCAGGGAGGCCCCCCGGCGGGCGGCACCCTCCGCGTCCTCGAAATCCAGGACGTCGAGGTCGAAGCCTGCGGCGGCACCCACGTCGACAACACCGCCGAAATCGGCTGCATCAAAATCACGGGCACCGAGCGCGTCCAGGACGGCGTCGAACGCATCAAGTTCAAGGCGGCAGAGCAGGCCCTCGACTACCTCCACAGCCGCGACCAATTGCTCCGGGACACCGCCGGCATCCTCGACGTCTCACCCGACGTGCTCCCGCAGACCGTCCAGCGCTTTTTCACCGAATGGAAACAGCTGCGCAAGCAGGTCGAAGAGCTGCAAAAGCAGTCGGTCAGCGCCAGTGTCGAAGACTTCCACGGCATCCGCATCGTCACCCAGGACAACCTCAGCCCAGGCGCCATCCGCGACATCACCGGCCAGGGCGACACGGTCGTCGTCTCAAAACACGTCGACGACGGCACGGCCGCCATCCACCTCGCCCGCTCCCCCGGCATAGATGTCGACTGCGGCACCATCGCCCGCAAAACAGGCGGCATCCTCGGCGGCGGCGGAGGCGGCAAACCCGAGGTAGCGCAGGCCGGCGGCCCCAACGTCGAAGCTCTCGACGACGCATTCGAGCGGGCAATCGCCCTGGTCAAAGAGCAGCTCAAAGAAAAACATTTATGAACCACCCGCGTTTACCACACCACCGTATGGGCCGGTAGATCAGTGGAAGATCGCCTCCTTGGCATGGAGGAGGCCGTGGGTTCAAATCCCACCCGGTCCATTGCCCTACTGAACCCGCCTCATCGAGGTGAACCCACCTCATTGAAAGGCGGGGTCTTTATTTATGATTCTAATGAACTCCCCAAGTCTTCCTGTTTTATGGTTTCCATATCGCGCTTCCTAAGGGCATTATGGTTTTTCCTGCCATGGAATTGATTAGAATTGATAGTGCTCCATAAAATGCGAGTACTGATGTTGCCAGTAGAAATATCCCACCGATAAGAGATGATGCACTGATGAGGTAATGCAGGATGAGACCTCCAAGAGCAATGTCAACGACAAAAAGGATGCAGAAAAATACCTTGTTCGTCATAAGAGATGCAATGGTTGCAATTAAGCTAACCACAAGGATAGCGATTAATCCAAAGGCATAATGTGAAATGTCAAAGGAAACTCCACCAAAAATAGTAAAAAGAAGGGTGAATGCAATTGCAAACATGGCCATAGCAAAGGTGGAAAAAACGGTTGCACCGAACACGTTATTTCGTTTGAATTCAACAATACCTGCAATGGTTTGTGCGGTTGCACCAAAGAATAAAATCCAGGGAACCATTAGAATTTTGTCCGTTCCCGAGGTCAATTCAAGGTAGCCTGAGCCAATGACAAAAACTGCGACGGCCAGACCAAATAGGCCAAGGGCCGCTGGTTCTGCTGGCATCGAGGTATTTGGATTTGTTGTAACAGTATCATTTGTTTTTTTAGTCATATGAAAATCTCCATTTTTATGCCCTGAATCAGATTTCCCATAAAAACCTTTTTAGAAATTCTTGTTACTAAATAATAAAAAATTTTTGAATATTTATTAATGCTCAATCTCGTTCTACCAAAAACATGACTGCTCGCTCTATTTTTGCCGGTAAATACATGCTCAAATCTCCCGCAGCACCTATCTCAAAATATCCAATGTTGCGTATGTCGCATTTTATTATTTTTCACCAAGTCCGCAATATTTGGTGGTATGTTGTGGCAGGGCGTTCGGTGTTTAAAGCCCGGTTTTATGGAGGGCTTTTAATTCATGTACAAATCCCACCCGGTCCATTGCCCTACTGAACCTGGTGCTTTGCACTGAACCTGGGGTGTTCCGTGTTATTGGATGGCGGGGTCTTTGGGGTGGTGTGTTTGGCTTTTTCGGAGGTTTTTGATGGCGTAGATGTATTCTTTTTCGGGGATTTGGCCGACGATGTATTTGCGGGAGAGTTCTTCGGCGATGTCGCGGGGGTGATGGGTCGTTCGGGCTTGCCGACATCTACATCAATGATCGTTTTCTCGGTGAATGGCAGTATCTGTTAAAGTATGGCTGGGGAGGCGATGGAAACTACGGGCCCGGCCGGACAGCATCCTATATTAGTGTCAATACCACGATAAATGAAGCTCCTGATAACGTGATATTCAAGGGCTATCAAGAGAGCTATCGGTATATCACCTATGCAGGCGGACCGGGCATGTATCCCGCAGACACCGCTGACTCAAGGCGTGGGGCTCTCATTCCGTTGTTGACCTACAACGAGGAGCCCATGGAAACGAAACCCATCCATTACTGGCGGCCTGCTCTGACCGGGTGGAAGATACTGGCAAATGTAACCACGGATCTCTACGGCACCTATGCCGGTGTCGCGACAACGTACAATAAGGGCCGAGTGGCCCTTTATGGTCCGCATCCTGAGGACGGCGTCGTGGTCAACGGAACCATTCATGAATACCGTGACTATGGGATACCGAGCTTTTTCTTGCCCTTCGAGACGTATGTCTTCAACTATGTCGGGACATCGCTCGGGGAGACATACAACTGGTGGATTGTCAGACGATCAGTGGCATGGGCAGCAGACCTCCCTAATGGTGAGCTCCCTCCAATACCCTGAACAGATGACGATGGCCCTTGACGTTTTACTGCAGCCGATTCACTTAAATGCATAGATGATACCACCTGCTTCGTTTCTGAAAAAGTGTTCATAATCACCCACATTTGCACAGTCCGTATACCACCATACACAGCTTTAAATAACATCGGGCAATAGGAGACACCGTGATACTGTGAA
>JAWOAW010000030.1:0-2844 GCA_046498345.1 Thermoplasmatota archaeon | reverse complement strand
CGGAACTCGCTGTCCTCGATGGGAACGGGCCGCGGCCGGCCGCTCCTGTCGGGCTCGCCGAGCTCCATCTGTATGCATTCCACCTGGCTCACCCAGCCGTGTTCGTCGCCGATGTAGCGGACCGGGTTGTTCAGCAGCCGGAAGTCAACGCCTTCCTCCTCCGCGTGGTGTATCTCCTCGTCCCGGGCGGGCATCTGCTCCCGGCTCCGCCGGTATATCAGGTAGGCGCTGGAGGCGCCAAGGCGCAGGGCGCTCCGCACGGCGTCCATGGCCACGTTGCCCCCGCCGACCACGGCGACGTTGCGCCCCCGGACGATGGGGGTATCCGTCTCGGGGAAGCGGTAGGCCTGCATCAGGTTGTTGCGGGTGAGATATTCGTTGGCGCTGTACACCCCGTTGAGGTTTTCGCCTTCGATGCCCATGAACCATGGCAGCCCGGCGCCGATGCCCAGGTAGACCGCATCATAGCCTTTTTCCTTGAGGAGCTCGTCGACGGTGTAGATGCGCCCGATGGCGTGGTTGGTGTGGATGGCGACGCCCATGTTTTGCAGCCGCTGTATCTCGTAGGAGATGATCTCGTTGGGCAGCCGGAACTCGGGGATGCCGTACACCAGGACGCCGCCCGGCCGGTGCAATGCTTCGAACACGTGGACCTCGTGGCCGGCCCTGGCGGCGTCGGCCGCGGCGCTCAATCCGCCGGGTCCGGAGCCAACGATGGCCACCTTGTATCCCGATGGCTCGGCGACGTCGAAGCAGCAGGCTTGGTCGCTCCGTCGCTCGTAGTCGGCGACGAACCGCTCGAGGTAGCCGATGCCCACGGGCCCCTGGCCGGCTTTGGCCTGCGTGCAGGGTCCCTCGCACTGTATCTCCTGGGGGCAGACCCGACCGGTGACCGCCGGGAGCGCGTTGTCCGCCATCACGATCCGGGCTGCCTCCATGAAGTCGCCCTCGGCTACGGCCCCCAGGAACTCGGGCACCTTGACGTGGACGGGGCAGCCGCCGACGCAGGGCGCCGTCGGGCAGCCGAGACATCGCCGTGCCTCGGCCATGGCTGTTTCCTCGTCGTAGCCCAGGTTGACCTCGCTGAAGTTGAGCACCCGGGCCATGGGGGGCTGCTCCCGCATGTCGTGGCGCGGGGTCTGCATCCGCTGCTTTCGCTCATCCGCCGGGAGCTTTTCTCCCTGGTAGCGGTAGTCAGTCATCGTGGTCACCCCGCAGGCGGCAGGTATGCCTATACGCTTCGCGCTCGTAGGGCTCGTATTGTGTCTTGCGGTGGAAGAGCTCCTCCCAGTCCACCTTGCTGCCGGGGAACTCGGGGCCGTCGACGCAGGCAAACCGGGTTTCGCCGCCGACCGTCACGCGGCAGACGCCGCACATGCCCGTGGCGTCGACCATCAGCGGGTTGAGGTAGACATACGAGGGGATGTCGTGCTCAGCTGCAGCCCGGGATGACACCATCATCATGAACGTGCACCCCATGAAATAGCACTGGTCGATTGTTTCGCCCTGCTCGACGAGCGAGCCAAGCACGTCCTTGACCTTGCCGCGGGAGCCGACGCTGCCGTCGCTGGTCGCCCGGAAAAACATGTCGCTGTGCTCCTGGAGCGTTTCCTGGTTGTACAGCAGGAAGTCGCTCCGGGCCTCGATGGCCGTGACGACCTGGTTGCCCGCCTGCTTCATCGCCTTCAGGATGGGGTAGACGGCGCCCACGCCGTAGCAGCCGCCGCCGACGAACACGGTGCCGTATTGTTTGATGGTCGCCGGCGTGCCCAGCGGAGCCATGAAGTCGATGGCGTCGCCGGGTTTCCGCTGCGCCAGCTTCATCGTCGAGACGCCGGCTTCAAGGAAGTAGATGCTCACCGTTCCCGCCTCGGGGTCCCAGTCCGCCAGGCTCATCGGGATGCGCTCCCCCAGCTCGTCGGGGATGACGACGGCGAACTGCCCGGGCTGCGCCTTGGCGGCCACGTCGGGCGCGTCGATGACCAGCTCGTGGACGTTGGGCGCCACGTCGCGCAGTGCTACTATCTCATGCATCGTCATCCCTCCATTTTTTTATCAGGCGGGCGAAGTCGGGTACCAGGCCGGCGATGTCGTGGCCCCGGTACTGCAGCGAGCCGTCGGGCCCCGGCCGGTCGCCCCTTCCGGCCTGGCCCCCCCTGGGTTCCCTGTCCTGCTCCTGCCGGCCGGCGATGTGCTCCCGGGCGTCCTTGGCTACCGCGTCCACGCTGTCATAGCCGAAGCCGTCGAGATTCAGGGCGGCGGCGACCCCGGCCAGAATGGCCCAGTCACGCCGCGACTGCCCCATCATGGTGGTGCAGGGCCGCAGCTCCCGCCGGGCGCCGTCCAGGGTATGCATGGTGCCCGCCTCCTCGGTGAACGACGCGGCGGGCAGCACCACGTCCGCCCGGTCCAGCAGCTCCGATGTATAGACGTCCTGCAGAACGATGGTCTCCACCCCGTCGGGAATGCCGGGGACCGGCTGCGTGAGATAGAGCGCCTTCAGGCCCGACATGTCTCGCACCGGGTCACGCCCGTCTTTTTCGGGCAGGCAGCCCGCCATGAGCAGTCCCTGCACGTTGCCGCCGTCCCAGCCGGGCAGGAGTGTGTGGAGCAATGCACTGCTCAGCGATGGGATTGGTTCTGTCGAGGGAGAGCATCTTGATGATGGAGCGGGCGGAACGCCGAGGCTGCTCGTGCTTAAGGTCTCGGCTCGGTCAAAGGTCTCCTCCGATATGGCACGGGGTTTAGCACGGTCGGAGCGGGGCTTGGGTTTCAAGCCATCGAAACCGTCTTTGCGGTACAGCCGCTCCCAGCGGGCGAGGGTGGATGGACTGGCGGTGGGAC
>JAWOAW010000013.1:0-6199 GCA_046498345.1 Thermoplasmatota archaeon | reverse complement strand
TCTTCGACCAGCCGACAGAATGCACATTCGACAACATCTGCGGATGCTTTATTATGAACGGCTCAAAATACTGGCTGGGGCCACGCACGCATATTCGCACCGACCCGGAGCGGCTCCGCTACGTATCCGTCGATGTCGGCCCGTTTAACTATACCTACCGTAACTTCGCAATACGCAATTATTCGGGAGAGATAATGTCCGGCCGGCGTGAGATACACAACCGGACGCTTTCCCCCGGGACATGGCACTTCATCCTCACCGGTGCCCTGTTCACCAGCGAGCGGCAGCCCCGGCTGCATCACGAGGTCCGGCTGAACTTCAGCCAGGAATGCCAGGATGTCATCGTGAACACTGTCAACAGGGGAAACGTTTACGCGCTCTCCTTCACCGACTTCGACAGCAGCATAACGGTCAGCAAGGAATGCAGGCTGGAGCTCATGGTCAACGGCCGGGCCACGTTCCACGTCGACCACAGCTTCGTGTACTTCTATGCCGGGCGGGATTTTTCCGACGGCGTCCTGACGGCGGAGATGACCCTACCCGACGGGAGCGTCCGGAGTGGGCACCTCGTCATGGCCCGGGAGCGCCCCGTCTCCGTCGACATAGAGGAGGGCTGCTTTTACGGCGTCGGCGGGAGCGGCACCTACCATTTCAACATCTCATATCTCAACTACCGGCCGCTGCTGAACGTCGAAGCATACTGGTCGGAGAGCTCGCCCGTCTACTTCCTCGGCCTCGATGTGCCGCTGCCCGGCGGATGAACAACGTTTTATAATCCCGTCGGATAAACCCCGGGGATTGCATGACAGAGCAGATGCCCGCCGAGATGGGACGATTTCGCTGTGAGGATGGACCGGACAGCCCGTATCTCGACCGGCTCCGGGATGTCGACTTCATCCCCGTGTTTATCCTGGGGCTGCATCGCTCGGGGACGTCCATCCTGTACAAGATGATGCGGTCCACCGGGCGGTTCAACGGGGTTACCACGTACCATGTCACCCATTACAACGAATTGCTCCGCAACCATGTCGAGGGAGAGCAGCGCCGGGCCAAGCGGGAGCTCAACATGCTGCTCCGGCAGGAAGACTACCGGGACCGGGGCATCGACAACCTGGAGATGAACGCCGACCTGCCCCTTGAATACGCCTTTCTGCTGGGCAAAAACTATCTGTTCAACCAGCTCAACGGGGACAACATCGACGTCTTCGTGGAGCTCTGCAAAAAAATCCAGTACATCGGCGACCGCGCCAAGCCATTGCTCCTCAAAAACCCCTGGGATTTCGCCAACTTCCTGTTCATCAAACAAAAGCTGCCCCGGGCCAGGTTTGTGTTCATCCACCGGGACCCGCTGGCGGTCATCAACTCGTCCATCCGGGCGCTCCGCACCCTGGTCAGCCAGGACACCGTGTACTCGGAGATGATATCGCCGCTGGCCCGAGACGCGGTCAACAACCCAGTGTTCTCCCTGGTGGGCCGGACAGTGCTGCATCCCGATTTTCCGCTCGGGTTGGCCATCGTCGTGGAGCACCGCGCCGCCTATGTCCGCTACTACCTGGACAACGTCGGCCGGCTGGACGAGGACGCCTATGTCAACGTCCGGTACGAGGACCTGTGCAGCAAGACGGAGGACACCATGGCCACGATTTTCCGTCATCTGGACATGGGCGACGTCGACCCCGGGCAGTTCGACGCCTTCATCGAGCCGCGGGACCTGTCGCTCTCCCGGGACGTGGCCCGCCTCCGGGGATACATAGAAAAACGGTTCGCCCGGTACCGCGCCGTCTTCGGCTACGACTAATGTTACAGGAACAGGTTCACGACGAGGAATACGCCCAGCACCATGATGATACCGCCGACCACTCGGGCCAGCGTGTCCTCGTTTATCCGGTTGGCATAATGGGAGCTGACCAGGGCGCCGGCCGCCGCCGCCGGGGCGGCCAGGACCACGGCCCCGGGCACGATTTCATGGCTGAGGGCGTGGCTGACGGCGCCGGTGCCGGCGATGAAAAACATCAATATGAGCGAGGTGCCGATGGCCGTATGGATCTGGTAGCCCACGACAAATATCAGGATGATGGCCAGCATCCGGCCGCCGCCCATGCCGATGAAGCCGCTGATGAGCCCCACGGCGAAGCCGAGTGCCAGGAACGTGGCCGTCCGATGCCGCCGTAGAAACCGGGCCCGAATTTTGCTGGAGATAATACTGACGTTTTTGGATGCCCCGTTTTTTATGAGCACGACGCCGATTGCGACGAGGAAGCAGCCCAGGATGACGTTGAGCCCGGCCTCCGGCGTGTAGGAGGTAAACCGGCTGCCCAGCAGCGTGCCGGCCAGGGCGGCAGCCACCAGCAGCAGCGCGGGCTGGACGTCGACATGCCCGTTTTTCAGGTATATGGCTCCGGCGACGGCTCCGATGACGCAGTCCACGGCCAGGCTGGTGCCGATGGCGTCCGGCGTCGTGTAGCCGACGAGCAGGGTGAAGCTCGGTATCAGGATGCTGCCGGCGGTTCCCGACGCGGTGCCCACGAACAGCCCGGCTCCGAACCCGAGCGCGAGCAGCATGGCAACCCCGGCGAGATTTCCCAGCATCGTTTCCCCGCAGCATCGGATAACCGGCTTGGTTTATAAAAACAATTCGCGGCGCAGAAAGTATGTGCAAAAAATGGAAAAGAGAAGGGAAAAAGAGGGCGGGGTTAGTAGCCGCCGATTTTGAGTGACGGGTCGCCGAGGAGCACCCATTCCTGGATGGTCTTCATGTCTGCCTGGTCGTCCATGGGCGGGAACGCGTCGTTGTATCCGCTGATGGCGTTGCCCCATGCCTCACCGAGGATGTCGACGCCGTCGTTGCCGTACTGCTCGAAGAACCGGAGCTCCAGGTTTCCGAGGAGGAACTGCATGCAGTCGGGGATGCCGTCCTGGTTGTTGTCGCCGATGGTGCCCAGGCCGAGGCCGGTGCAGCCGATGGTGCCGATGGCGCCACCGCCCCGCACCTTGACCGGCCACCAGCCGAAGCATTCGGGGACCGGCATCCAGTACCAGGTCGGGCTGCCGGTGAGCGACTGGATGCAGCCCAGGGTGCTGTCCAGGAACGTGGCGTTGAACATGCTGTTGTGGCAGCCGCCGATGACCCAGATGCCGTACTGGCCGTCGTTTTGCAGCAGCTGCATGTGGTAGACCTCGAGGCCGAGGATGTATTCGCCGCCGGGGTCGTCGGTGAAGTCCTTGCCCATCCACATGCCGGGGCTCCCGTGGCCCGAGAAGTGCACGAAGCCTGATCCCTGGCTTATGGCGTCGACGACCTTTGACTGCTGGAGGTTGCCCTCCGACCACCAGAGCTTGACGGGATCGAACCCGTCGAGGATGTCGGCGGTGCGCTGCGTGGTCACCTCTCCTTCGAGGATGTTTTCGCCGGAGCGGTCGTTGAAGGTGTCTCCCGCGGCAAGCACGACGCGGTTGAACCATTCCGACCCGGCGGCCGTGGTCTCGTAGGTGATGATCTTGTCGACCACGGTTTCCATCTCACGGGTGTTGCGGCAGGCCAGCCGTCCGACGTAGACATCCGGGTATCCGTCTATCTGGTCTTTGCCGGTGAATCCCCATTCGCCGTAGACGCCGTCCTGGTCGGTGTCCCAGCTCGAGAAGTTGCCTTCGCTGTCATATATGTCCGCGTAGTAGAGGTCGCTGATGTAGGTGGGCTCGGAGCTCATCTTGTTGTGGACGTAGCGGACCGGGACGTGCCAGTCCTGTCCCATTATCAGTGACTTGAGGCCGCCGGCCAGCAGGACGTATTTAACGCCCCAGTCTTCCACGGCGTCCTTGATATAGTATTTTATCTTTTCGGCGTTGTCGCGTCCGTTCGCCGCGGCGTAGACCTCGTCGGTGGTCACCAGCTTGGTGGCCAGGCCGTGGTCCTCCTTGTGCTGCACCAGTGGCTGCAGCAGGTCGGTGAACTCCTGCGGCGCGACGATGAGCAGGTCATAGGAGTCACCCATGGCGACCGGCTCAGATGGCGATGCATATGTCACCTCTACCTGGACGGTGTCGGCAACCTCCAGCTCGCCGGCGGCCGGGGTGTACCGCGCGGGGAAGACCTGAAGCGAAAGAATGGTCGCATGTTTTCCGTCGTCGAGGCCGCCGACCGCGTGCCAGCGGACCCATTCCGAGGGATAGGGCTCCGCGCTCTCGTATATGGCGCCCTTGGTTGCCTCGGCCGGGCTGTCGCTGTTGAGCGGCATCGCCGGAGCAGCCGGTGCAACGTTGCCTGTCAGCCGACGTGTTTCCGTATGGGTGACGGTGGCCGTTACGTCGACGATACGGGTGCCCAGCGGGAAGGTCATGGTGCGTGTCTCGTAGGGAAGGATGGGGCATCCCGCGTCATGGGTGTACTCCGCGCCCTCCAGGGTGACCGTGGCGGTTGCTTCGGCTGTGGCTATCTGCGGGGTGGCAACCCGGAAGGTCTGCATCGTGGTAGACACCTTGCTTCTCCCCGTATCCGAGGGGGTGGCGTCGGTGACGTCTCCAAATCCTGTATCGGGACCGGCAAGGGTGGCGAATGCGCTTAACACAAACAGTGCCCCCACCAGTAGAACTGTTAGTTTTTGTTTCATGGTAACCGGGTATTTAATGCCCGGTCTGATTTATAATTTTTGTCCCTCCCGACGGCCCGGAGCGCTGGAGGATAGCTGCCAAATGCCCTGTCATAATGATATATGTTGGAGGTGGCGTATTTTCTCCGGCAGCGGCAGCCACTTTTTCCATCTGGAGACGCCGCCTGGGGCGACCACAAATTATTTAATCAAATTTTTATTTAAGGGCACAGGGGTATAAAAGTGACTCACGCTTCAGTCTTTCGTCATTTGAAAAAGTCTTTCATCGCTTTTGTCGTCATCGCATCCCTGGTTGGCAGTACGCTGTCAACGCCTGCGGTGCAGGCCACCCAGGGAACAGATATCGCGCTGGTCGACGGTACCATTTCCGTGTTTCCCGTCGATGTCTTCCAGCATGACGAGGTGCAGGTCAATGTTACGGTTGCCAACAGGGGTGAGACCGACGTGGAAGGCGTGGGGGTCGCGCTGTATGTCAACACGCGTGACAACCCGGTTGCCACGACGACGGTTGACGCCGCGGCTGGCGAGCAGCACAACATCACGTTACGCTGGTTTGCCGGCGAGGTCGGCAACCATACGTTGTTCGTGCTCGTGGACTACGACGACCGGTTCCAGGAGACGAACGAGGACAACAACATGGGCAGCCGGGTGGTCGACGTGCGGGAGCCCACGTATCCGCCGTTTCCGCCCGCCTCGGGAGATGCGGAATGGTGGCATTCGGACTGGCATTACCGGGTGCCGGTCACCGTGACCAGGGAGGGCCACCGGGACGGCTTCGTGTACGAGGACAAGATGGTGCAGCGGACGTTTGATTTCACCGGGCTCATGGACGTCATCAAGCAAAACCAGACGGCGGGCACGTTTCCCACCGGGGCTTTTGACCCTGACTCGGTGCGAGTGGTTTCCTACGCCCGGGAAAACGAGACGTGGCATCCGGAGCAGCGGGTTGGACATGAGCTTGTGTTCAGCGACGACTACGACGCGGAGGACAACGCCAACGTGACCGTTATGTGGACGCTCGCGGGGGCATCCTCCCCGCATGAGGCCCGCCACTATTACGTGTACTGGGACACCGCCGGCAACGGCGACATCGCCGGAGCCTATGGCGACATCGCCGCCGGCATCAAAAACGGCGAGTTCGAGGGCGGCAGCACCGGCTGGAAGAACACCAGCGAGCCGACCGTCGGCGTGCCCATTCCGGGCTTCGACGACATCTCGACCTGGCGGCTGTCTACCTCGGCGAGCCCCACCGACCCCGCGGATACCTGCTATCGCATCTACCGGCGGGGTATCATCTGGCAGGAGGGATGGTACGGCAAGGTCTACCAGCATTTCACGGTGCCCGACGGCGGCGACGCCTCCGGCTACACGCTGCACGCCGACGCCTATTTCAATGACACCGTGCTCGACGGCGTCGCCTGGGAGGTCACCCTGGACGGCCAGGTGGTGGAAACCGGTGGCGTCACCGGCGGATGGCAGTCCATCGACGCCGATGTCACCTCCTATGTCGAGGGCAAGAGCACCGCCACGCTTTCATTCCGGGTCTACGTCACCGCGCTGGATGCACAGCTGACCGCGGACGTGGCCGCCTA
>JAWOAW010000107.1:0-15371 GCA_046498345.1 Thermoplasmatota archaeon | reverse complement strand
GTTGAGCTCGGTGAAGCGCGATGGCACGGAGTCCTCCACCGCCTGCTCCAGCGCCTCTGGGGGCACGAATCCGCCGGCCTGGTTGAAGGCGCCGAGCATGACGATGTTCGCCACGATCTTGTTGCCGAGCTCCTCGGCGATGCGGGTGCCCGGCACCGGGACGACGTTGCCGTGGTCGATGCGTTTCACCAGGTCGGGGTCGGCGACCACGATGCAGTCCTCCTTGAGGTCGTCACTGTACTTGTCGTAGGCCTCCTGCGAGAGCACCATCAGGCCGTCGGCGGCCTCGATGCCGCAGTACCCGATCTCCTCGTCGGCGATGATGACCTCGGAGCGGGCGGCGCCACCCCTCGCTTCTGGGCCATAGCTCTGGGTCTGCACCGCGTTGTAGTCGTGGAACACGCTGGCGGCCTTGCCCAGGATGTAGCCGGAGAGCATGATGCCCTGGCCGCCCTTGCCGCACAGCCGGAGGTTGATTCTCATTCCACCATCACCTCCGCGATGAGGCGCCGGATGCGCTGATGCAACGGGGGCTTCTCCTCCCGGTGGAGGACGCCCATGGTGATGATGTCCTTCAGCCGGGCTTTTTCTTCCTCGCTGCCGTATTTCTGTATCATCTCGTAGTCCTCGATGAGCATGGTATGCTCGGCGTACCATTCCCACATCTGGTCTATCTTCCGGAACTTGTTGCGCCGTCCGTAGGCCGTGGGGCATGGTGACAGCATCTCGATGAAGCTGAAGCCGGGGTTGCGGAGCCCCTCCCGGATGGAGTTAATGGGCATCGAGGGCTTGTTTATGGGCCACCGGGCGACGTAGGAGGCGCCCGACGCGATCGCCATCTTGCTCATGTCGAACGGCGGCTCGATGTTTCCATATGGAGCGGTCGTCGCCTTCTTGAACTCGGGTGTCGTCGGGGCCACCTGCCCGCCGGTCATGCCGTAGATGAAGTTGTTGACGCAGACCACCGTAACATCAAGGTTGCGCCGGCAGGCATGGATGAAATGGTTGCCGCCGATGCCGATGCCGTCGCCGTCACCGGTGAACACCACCACGTGCAGGTCGGGATTGGTCAACTTGACCCCGGTGGCGAAGGCCAGCGCCCGCCCGTGCGTGGTATGCAGTGCGTCGACGTCGACGTAGCCGGGCAATCGGGATGAGCAGCCGATGCCGGAGAGGAACACGGTGTTGTCCATGTCGATGTTTTCGCGCTCGATGGCCCACAGGGTGTAGTCCAGCACGTTGCCGATGCCGCAGCCGTCGCAGAAAATGGTGGGCATCATCTCTTCCCGCAGATATTTTTCCTGTATTTTTTTGCCGTCTATCACGTCGACGCTTTCCTGTTCCATGGTCACACCTCCGCGAGGATTTCGGTCGGGGTATGGATCTCCCCGCCGATTTTGCTGGCCAGCGTTACCGGGCAGCTGGCGTACTCGTTTACCTTGTGGTACATCTGGCCGAGGTTCATCTCGGCGACCACGATCCGGTCAACCTGCTCGGACAGCTTCTCGATGGCCTGGCGGGGAAACGGCCAGATCGTTTTGAGCCTGAAATACCCGACTTTTTTGCCCTGCATCCGGGCCTTGCGCATGGCCTCCAGAGCGCTCCGGCTGGCGATGCCGTAGGACACGATGGCGACGTCGGCGTCATCGATGTTCCGCTGTTCGATGTCGGTCAGCGCTTCCCTGTCGTCGGTGATTTTTTCTATCTGCCGCCGTATCAATCGGTCGTGGTCCTCCTGGTCGTCGGTGGCCGGAAAGCCGTGCTCGTTGTGGGTCAGGCCGGTCACGTAGGTATGGTAGCCGGTGCCGAAGGTAGCCATCTCGGGCACCTTTTTCTTGCCATATTGGCCTTCGCCGAAGGGCACGTATTCCCCGCGGGATACCTTTGGCTTTTTCCGTTCGAAGAGTTCGACCTCCTGGGGTATCTCCACCATCTCCCGCATGTGGCCGAGGTCGGCGCATATCATCAGGAAGACGGGGCAGCGGTATTTCTCCGCCAGGTTGAAGCTCCGGATGGTCATCTCCAGGGTCTCCTGGATGGTGTTCGGCGACAGCACGATGGGATGGTAGTCTCCGTGGCTGCCATAGCGGGCCTGCATCATGTCCCCCTGGGCGCCCAGCGTGGGCTGCCCGGTCGATGGGCCGGAGCGCTGCACGTTGACCAGCACCAGCGGCGTTTCGGACATGGCCGCGAAGCCCAGGTTTTCCTGCATCAGCGAGAAGCCGGGGCCCGAGGTGGCGGTCATTGCCTTGGCGCCCGTCCAGGAGGAGCCGATGACGGCGGCGATACTCGCCAGCTCGTCCTCCATCTGGATGTAGGTGCCGCCGATCTTGGGCAGCAGCCGGGACATCTGCTCCGCTATCTCGGATGCCGGGGTGATGGGGTAGCCGCCGAAAAACCGGCAGCCGGCCAGCAATGCGCCGTATGATACGGCCGTGTCGCCGTGGATGAACTGCTTGGATGACCCGATGACCTTTTTCACTCGCTCGAAATCTTCATTCATCTTTTTCCTCCTCGTCCTCGACGATGACGATGGCAAAGTCGGGGCATATCTGCTCGCAGAGCCGGCAGTTGTTGCATCTGCTCTCTATCTCGACGGGCGGATGCACGCCTTTTTCGTTGATCTCGTCGGCGGGCTCCAGCGCGTCCCGAGGGCAGAACTCGATGCAGAGGTTGCATCCCTTGCAGTATGTCTCGTTTACTTCTATCATCCTGTTCCACCCTAGAGGGTCACCTCGATGTCGAGGTGCCGCTCCAGCACTTTTTTGCCGCGGTATTCGGGCAGCAGCATCGGTGCCTTCCGGTCGGTGTCGACGCCTGCCTCGTCAAGCTGCCGTTCGTACGAGGAAATGTGGTCCAAGGTGAGCGTTCCAACGGAGGCTTTTTTTGCATGCCTGGCGGCGGCGATGCCCGTCCGTCGGCCGAAGACGTTGAAGTCGAGCAGCGAGTTGCCCATCAGCCGGTTTTTGCCGTGCACGCCGCCGGTGACTTCGCCGCCGGCGTAGAGGCCGTTGACGGGGGTTGAGCCATCGGGGTTGATGACCAGGCCGCCGTTCTGGTAGTGTAGCGTCGGGAAGACCAGGATGGGTTTTGTGGTGATGTCGATGCCGAACCGCTGATACTGACGGACCATGGCGGGCAGCCGTTTTTCGATGGTGCCCTTTCCCTTTTTTTCGTCTATCAGTGGGGAGTCCAGCCAGACGCCTTTCATGCCAGTCAGGGTTTCGACGCCGTTGTCCCGTCCGTAGCATTCCCTGATTATCGCTGCGGCTTCGACGTCGCGGGGCTCCAGGGGGTTGACGAATAGTTCGCCGTCCTTGTTCACCGGCTGGGCGCCCAGCGAGCGAACCTTCTCCGTCACCAGCAACCCGACGATTTGCTCGGGGAATGCCGCCCCGGTTGGATGATACTGCACGGAGTCCATGTCCCGCAGGGGGACGCCGGCCCGGTAGCCCATGATGAGCCCGTCCGCCGTGGCCCCGTAGTGATTCGTTGTCGGATACGACTGGATGTGCAGTCGCCCGAAGCCGCCGGTCGCCATGATGGTCGACTTGGCCCGGACCACGTAGTATTCGTTGGTTTCCAGGTTCATGAGCACTGCGCCCGCCACGTTGCCGCTGTCGTCTTTGAGCAGCTCGATGGTCGGCGTGAACTCCAGCACCGGGATGTCCAGGTTTCTCGCCTCGTCGCGGATGACCCGCATCAGCTCCATGCCGGTGTAGTCGCCGGCCGCATGCAGCCGGAAGCGGGAGGTGCCGCCGCCGGGCAGCTCCACGAAGTCACCGTCTTTTTCGCGGTCGTAGAGCACGCCGAGCTTTTCATGCCATTTGATGACGCTCGGGGCGTCCATGGTCAACGCTTTGACCAGCTCCGGCTTGTTGGTGAAATGCCCGCCGCCGATGGCGTCTAGATAGTGTTTGACGGGGGAGTCGTCTTCTTTGTCGGCAGCCTGGATACCGCCCTGCGCCATCATGCTGTTGGCGTCGCCGTGGCGCAGCTTCGTCGAGATGAGAATGTTCTCTGGCTTGATGCCCTCCCTGATGGCCCACAGTGCCGCGACGGTGCCGGCGCCTCCGCCGCCGATGATAAGGATGTCGACGTCGTAGTCGATGGTGCCCAGGTCGATGTCGCTCGGCTGGATGAGGCTTCGCGCCAGCAGCTGCTCCACGAACTCCGTCGGAGCTCGCTCGCCCCGGCTCGGCCCCACCGGTATCTCCTGTTTGCCCTCCCTGCGGTAGTCGGGATGGTAGCTGTTGAGCACCTCGTCTGCCTCGTCGAGATTCATGCGCTCGTAGGTTTCCCCGGCGCGCTCCGCCCGGGTCGCCTCGACTTTTTCGATGGATTTTTCCATGTATTCTGGGTAGCCCTCGCTCATAGTTTATCCCTCCGTGATGTCACGCTGCTCGTAGCGCTCCTTCAATGCTTCCGTTTCCATTTCCACCAGCTGCTGCATCTGCTCGTCGTAGGCGCCCTCTTCGACTTCCGCGACGCGCTTGTCAAGGGTGTCGCTCTTATCCTGCAGATACCGTCCGGAGATACGGCGGGCCAGCTGCGCTAGATGATAATGCTTGATGTCGGCGGGGCAGCGCATGCTGCACAGGCCGCACTGGATGCAGTCAAACGACAGCTCCGCGCACCGCTCGATGTCGCCGCGCAGGGCGGCCTGCACGAAGTCCATGACCTCGAGCTCCTGGGGGCACGACTTGGTGCACGTGTTGCATGACACGCACCGGGCGATGGCCGGGTAGTATTCCAGCAGGATGTTGTCGTTGTCTGCCGGGTCCATCTCCTCCAGGTCGTAGTCCTCTCGCATCGCCGGCACAAAGGGCAGCTGCACCAGGTACATGCCGTCCTCGGCCGCCGTCTGGCAGGCCAGGTCCATGCGGAGCTTGTAGTCATCCTTTTTCCGGTACACCGTGGGGCAGGCGCCGCAGAAGCCGCCGCGGCAGCCGCAGCCCCGGGTGAACTTGTAGCCCGCGTACTCCAGCGCGGTCATGATGGTAAGGCCCTTGGGCACCTCGTATTTTTTACCCATCACGTATATCTCGATCATCTCCTGCTCTTCTTTTTCTCCCATATTATCTCTCCAATACACCTCGTTCTTTTAAAATAATGGCGGGGTCAACCCGATGTTTGTGCAGGCCGGCCTCCAGCCCGAAGGCCAGCGCCATGAGCTCGGTGAGATACAGTACGGGAACGTCGTATCCCGTCGAGCGCTGATAGGAATCAAGATTATACTGGCAGAGCGGGCAGGACAGGGCGATGACGTCGGCGCCCTCCTCGGCCATGCGCGACACCAGTTCTTCGACGCGTCGCTCGACGATGTCCGGCCTGTTCACCACATGATAGGAGCCGCAGCATTCGGTCCGCTTGGGGTTGTCGAGCACGTCGGCTCCGATGCTCTCCACCAATGTTTCCATGATGCTCGGGTTCTCGGTGTCGTCGATGGCGACCTCGCTGGGCCGGAGGAGCATGCAGCCGTAATACGGCGCGACGGTTATGCCCTCCAGTTTGTGCTTCACATGCTTTTTGATGTCATCCCGTCTATCCCGCAGAATCTCGAACAGATGGTAGACCTCGACGTTCCCCTCGTAGTCGGGGTCCTCGTCCAGAAACTCGTTCATCGTCTCCAGGTCATCGGGATGCTCCCGCATCCACAGGTTGGCACGCTTCAAAACGTTGTAGCACATGTCGCAGAGCGTCACCACTTCATGCTCGCCTTGTTCCTGCGCGCAGATGAGCGTCCGAATGGGCGCAATCTGGTGCATGATGTCATCCGCCGTCAGCGACTGCACGGCGCCGCAGCAGTACCAGTCGTCCATCTCGACCAATGGCGTGCCGAGCGCTTCCATGACCGCCATGGCGCTCTCCTCGTAGTCGGATGCCTTGGTCTTCAGGGTGCAGCCCGGATAATAGAGGTAGCCGTCCATGTTATCCTGTCTCCTTCCGGAAGCAGCCCACCACGGCCAGCTGCGGCAGGTCCTTGATGCGTTCGACGTGCTCGACGTCCACCATGTCCACGTTGTCCCTGAGCACGATCTGCCGGACGGCCTCCATGATCTTGGCGATGTCGATGTCCCGGGGGCAGCGCACGCTGCAGGTGTAGCAGGCGGCGCATATCCACATGGTGTTCCGCCGGAGGATCCCCTCCTGGTCGCCGAGCATGATGCGCTTGAATATTCGCTCGGGCAGCTCGTCCATGTCCTGGACGAAGGGGCAGCCGGCCGAGCATGTCCCACACCGGATGCAGGCGTTGACGGACTGCTCGGAGAGCTCCTCGACCTTGTCGATGAAGGCGCGCTCCTTCGGCCCCCGCTGGACCTTCATTGTTTGCCTCCCAGGTTCTGACTGACTGTATGAAGCTTGTTCCTGTCTGCGTCATAGATGTTGATTTTGAGCGGTGTTTCCCCGGTGAGCGAATGCGTGGCGCAGGCCAGGCAGGGGTCGTAGGCCCGAAATGCGCGTTCCACGCTGTTCAGCATGCCGGGCTTGACGTCGCCGCCGTCCACGTATTTCCGGGCGGCATCCCGCACGCTCATGGATATCGGCGCGGCGTTGTGCACCGTTGCCACGATGAGGTTGACGTTTTCCATCAGGCCCTTTTCGTCGAGCTCGTAGTCGTGGATGAGGGTGCCCCTGGCTGCTTCGACGATGCCCACGCCGTTGCCGGGTTCGCCGACCTCGGCCCGGATGTCGTCGCTTTCCAGCGTTTCATCCTGCGACAGCTCCCGGATGAGCTCCGCGGACTGCATGACCTCTATCAGGCGGGCCCAGTGGTAGGCCAGCGTTGAATGCACCGGGCGGCCCAGCGTCTCGTACATCTCGTCGTAGTGCTGCTGCGCCAGCTCTGTTTTCATGCCCCGGGCCGCGTTGAGCCGGCCGAGCGGGCCGACGCGGTAGACGCCGCTGTCCGGGCCGTCGGTGAAGCCCTGCCAGCCGACCTCCTTGAGATAGGGGAACTTCATGTAGCTCCACGGCTCCACGTGCTCCCGGATGACGTCGAGGTAGTCGAGGCCGCTGAACGAAGCATAGTCGCTGCCGGAGGGGTCGACCACGTTGACCACGCCGCCGGTATGGCTGACGTTGCCGTCCTCGGTGAGCCCCATGCTGTAGGTCTCCAGCATGTCCTCTTTGATAATATCTTCATAGTTGGCGAGTACCTGCTCCTTGAATACGTCGAGCGTAAACGAAGCGAAGTCGACCATGCCGTCGGCCAGCTCGGCCACCTCGGCGCGCTCCTCGCCGGACAGCGACTTGGAGACGCCGCCGGCGATGCCGAACGACGGATGCACGGCCTTGCCGCCCAGCATGCGGATGATGCGCTGCCCGTTGCCCCGTTGCCGGATGACCTGTTTGCCGATGTCGAGGCCGACTTTTTCGATGACGCCCAGGATGTTCCGGGTCTCCCGCGGCGCGTCGACGCCGACGATGAAGTCCGGGCTGGCCAGGTAATAGAAATGGAGCAGATGGTCGGCGTAGATGTAGGCGTTGTAGAACAGCTCACGGAGCTTGACCGCTGGCTCGGGCGGCGTTACATTGAAGGCATCGTCGAGCGCCTTGGTGGACGCCAGATGATGCGCGACGGGGCAGACCCCGCAGATACGACTCGTTATCGTGGGCATGTCCTCGGCCCGCCGGCCGCGGCAGAACTGCTCGAATCCCTTGAACTCGGGCACCTGCAGATACGCGTTTTCGACATCTTTGTTGCCGTCGAGAAATATCTCTATCTTGCCGTGGCCCTCCAGCCTGGTTATCGGGTCGATCGTGATTTTTTCAGTCATCTATATCACCTCGCCGGTAGCGAAGCATGCTGCTGGGCAGCGAAAACCGGTAAAAGGAGCCCGTGGGGTCCAGCACCGACGCCATCGCCTCCCGTATTTCCTCCTCGGTCTTGCGCCCCTCGCCCTCGATGCCGATGACCGATGCAAGGGCGGACGCCATCCGTGCGCCCTGGTCCCTGATGCCCTGGACGGGGCCGTTGCAGCCGATGCAGGGATAGCCGACCGAGGGACAGGCCGCCTCGCACATGCCCGCCGTCGCGGGGCCCATGCAGAGCACGCCCTGGTCCAGGATACATCGGTCGGGGTCAAGGTCGACCTCCTGAATGGGCCGGAGCCGCTCGATGCGTTTTTCCTCCCGTTCCAGGGGGCATACGTCGCAGACGCTCTTCCGTGAGATAAAATCATATTTTTCTGCGCTGCCGTCCAGCAGCGCCGGAAAGGCTTCCTCCAGCTGGACGGGGAGCGGCGGGCAGCCCGGGATGTAGAAGTCGACGTCGATGACCTCGTCCAGCCGGACCACGTGATGCAATAGCTCCGGCAGTTCAAGGGTGCCCTCGTCGACCTCGCTATGCTTTTGCGGCGTGACGTCGCCGTCGGTCGACCTGGTATGGTAGGCCGTATCCAGCAATTGCTCCTTCGTATACAGGTTGCCGAGCCCGAACAATCCGCCGATGCTGCTGCAGGAGCCGAAGGCCACGATGTTCTTGGCTTTGCGCCGCAGCAGTTGTACCATCTCGCGGTTTTCCTCGTTCCGGATGGAGCCATTGATGAACATGAAATCGATGCTGTCGTCCCCCATCTCCTCCAGGTCCTCATACTTGGGGTCCATGGCGCAGGGCCAGAACACGATGTCCGCCTGCTCGGCCACGTCGAGCAGCATCTCGTCGATGTCCAGGACGGCGATCTCGCAGCCGCCGCAGGCACCGCACCAGTAAAACCCAATCTTCGCTTTGCTCATTCAGACACCTCTCCTTCAAGGTCGAGCGGGCCCAGCTCCCGGATGTCATCGGTCATCGCCCGCATCACCTCTGCAAACTTGCCGCCCTCCGCCGACGAAATCCATTCCAGGCGCAGCCGCCGGGGGTTGATGCCCATGTCCTCGAGCATCCGGTGCAGCAGGTCGACCTTCCTGACCGTCTTGTAGTTGCCGTCGATGTAATGACAGTCGCCGGGATGACAGCCCGCGATGAGCACGCCGTCGGCGCCGTCCTGCAGCGCCTCAAACACGTGCTCCGGGGACACCCGCGACGAACACATGACCTTGATATTCAAAATGTTGGATGGATACTGCTGCCGGTTCACGCCTGCCAGATCGGCGCCCGCGTAGCTGCACCAGTTGCACAGAAACGCGATGATGCGCGGCTCAAAATCCGCCATCAGGCCACCTCCTCATGCAGCGCCGTTTTTATCATCGCCGTCAGCTGGTCATCCTCGTAGCCTTTCTGGGTGATGGCGCCCACCGGGCAGACCGAGGCGCAGGAGCCGCAGCCCTTGCACAACACGTCGGTCACCTCGGCGACGCCGTCCTCCTCGTTGAAATCGATGGCGCCGTAGGGGCAGACGGCGATGCACATCTTGCAGCCCGAGCAGACGTCGCTGTCTATCTCGGCGATGATGCCCTCGCTCCGCGCGTAGCCCCGCATCATGGGAATGGCCGCCTTCGAAGCAGCGCCGTCGGCCTGCGCGAACATGTCCGCCACGTTCTTGGGATAATGGGCGCCACCTGCAAGATACACGCCCTCGGATGGGAACTCGAGCGGCCGGAGCTTGGCGTGCGCTTCCATGAAAAAGCCCGCGGGGTCCGACGAGACCTTCAACATTTTTTTGAGCCTGGCGGCGCTGCTGTCGCCCTCCAGCTGCATGGCCAGGACGACGTAATCGGCGTCGATTTCCACGTCGTCGTCCAGCAGGTTGTCATGCACCGCCACGTGCAGCCTGCCGTCCTCACGGGTCACCACGGGCTTGTCGTCCGTGGAATAGCGGAGAAACATGACGCCGTCCTCGCCTTCGACCACCATGTAGTATTCCTCCTCGTCCTTGCCGAACACCCGCAGGTCCTTATACAGGATGTAGACATCCGCGTCGGGGTAGCGCTGCTTGACGGCCCTGGCGTTTTTCAGCGAGTTGCCGCAGCCCACCCGGCAGCACCAGGGACGCTCCTCTTCCATGGCGCCGACGCAGTTGATAAACACGACGGTTTCGGGCTCATCCAGGGCATCGTCGGCCAGCGCCTCGTCGAGCTCGAGCTGCGTGAGCACCTGCTCGCCGTCGTAGCCGTACCAGTCTGTCGGGTCAATCTCCTGGAAGCCCGTGGCCAGGACGATGGTGTCAAAATGATATGTCTCGCCGTCGATGGAGGCCTCGTAGTTGCCGATGTAGCCCTCCACATCCTCTATCTCGGCGGAGGTCATAACCGTGATGTTTTCCTCGTCCATGACGTCGCGTGCCAGCCGCTCCGCCAGCTCCCCGGCGTCGATGTCCGTGGGAAACAGCGTGTTCAGCCTGAGCAGCTTGCCGCCGAGCTCTGCTTCCCGCTCGACCAGGGTGACGTGCTGCCCGGCCCGGGCCAGGCTCAAAGAGGTCTGCATGCCGGCCGGGCCGCCGCCCACCACCAGGGTGTGGTCGCCGACGTCTATCTCGTGCTCCTGCAATGCTGCCAGCCGGGCCGCCTTCGCCACGGCCATCCGGGTGAGCAGCTTGGCCTTCTCGGTTGCCCGTTCCTCGTCGTCGGAATGCACCCAGCTGCACTGGTTGCGTATGTTGGCCATCTCGAACAGGTAGCGGTTCAGGCCCATCTCCTCCATGGTGTCCTGGAACAGGTTGGCGTGGGTGCGCGGCGAGCAGGCAGCCACCACGATACGATTCAATCCATGCTCTTTGATGGCGTCCTTTATCTTGGCCTGGGCGTCCTCGGAGCAGGCGAACATGGTGTCGTCGACATGGACAACGCCGGGCATGTTTTTCACCGCGTCGGCCACACCGGGCACGTCCAGGTAGTTGGCGATGTTTTTCCCGCAGTGGCAGACGAACACGCCGATGCGGGGTTCCTCGCCAGAGATGTCGCGCTCCGCCGGCTTCTCCGGCCTGCCCTTCCGGGGACGGTTCCTGATGGGCATGAGCGCCCGGGCCGCGGCGCCGCTGCCCTGTGCCACGCTGTCCGGGATGTCCTTGGGGGACTGGGAGCACCCGGCCAGGTAGATGCCCTCGCGGGTTGACTCCATGGGTGCTGTCAGGCTGTCCAGTGACCGGAAAAAGCCGTTTTCGTCGAGCTCGACGCCCAGGATGTCGGCCAGCTGCCGGTTGCCCGAGGCGGGGACGATCGCTGCAGAGAGCACGACCATGTCGACCTCGTTGGTGGTCACCTCGCCGCGCTCCGTGTCCTCGTATTCGACGGCCAGCTTGTCCTCCCCGGTTCTGTACACGCGGGACGGCCGTCCCCGGAGATAGCTGACGCCTTTCTTTTTCGCCTGGTCGTAGTATTGCTGGAAGTCCTTGCCGTAGGCGCGCAGGTCCATGTAATGAATATATGTCTCGATGTCGGGGTTGTCCCCGACGGTGATAGACGCCTCCTTGGTGGCGTACATGCAGCACACCCTGGAGCAATAGGGCATGCCCTTCTGCTTGCAGCGGGAGCCCACGCACTGTATCCATGCCACGCTCTCCGGCTCCTCGCCGTCCGAGGGCCTGCGGACCGTGCCCTCCGTCGGCCCGGACGATGACAGCAGCCGCTCGTATTCCAGCGCAGTGACCACGTCGTCGTATTCGCCGTAGCCGTATTCCTCGCGCCAGACGTCGGGTTCCATCATCTCGAAGCCCGTCGCTACGACGATGCTGCCCACCTCTATCCGGTATTCCTCGGATTTTTCGAGGAACTGGATGGCTCCTGCGTCGCAGACGCGCTCGCAGGCGCCGCAGCCCACGCAGTTGGCGTAGTCGATGGTGTAGGTGAGCGGTACCGACTGCGGGTATTCGACATAGATGGCCTTCCGGCTTGACAGTGATTCGTCGAACTCGTTGGGCACTTCCACGGGACAGGCCTCCTCGCAGTCGCCGCACCCCGTGCATTCGTTGGGGTCCACGTACTTGGTGCGCTTCCAGATGGTGACGTCGAACCCGCCGGCGCTGCCCTTGACCTCCTTGACCTCGGAGTAGGTGAGCAGGTCGATGTTCTCGTGCCGGCTGGTTTCCACCATCTTGGGCGCCGAGATGCAGATGGAGCAGTCGTTGGTGGGAAACGTTTTGTCGAGCTTGACCATGTTGCCGCCGATGGACGGCTTCCGGTCGACGATGACAACCTCGTATCCTTTGTCGGCCAAATCCAGCGCTGTCTGCACGCCGGTGATCCCTCCGCCGATGACTAAAACATCTTTTTTCATGGTATTCATGCGGGTGCGATTGGGAAACGTGTTGCTTCATGTCAAAGGTGATATAAATATTATTCGTGTGACGTCTTCGTGGGCGTGTACCGAAAAATTTTATTAAAAGTTTAAAATATTATAATATTTCTAACATTTTATCGAAATAAACCGGTTTTTCCGCTATTTATATCATTAAAAATCTTAATTATATATAAAAATTGTGTTTTCCGCTGACTCGTCCATGTGGCGGCCATCCAGCCACGCCAATGGCCAAATATTTATATGGCCGCTCGGCCTTCAAGCGCTGATAGCATGAGCAACACGCCCCTCGAAAACCAGCTCGTGGACGCCATCCGCCGGGCGGTCACCAGCGTGACCCCGGAAACCGAACAGCGGCTCCGGGCAGCCATCGACACCGAGAGCAGCGACGCACCCAGGGTCCAGCTTGAAGCCATCCTGGAAAACATCGACGTCGGCAAAGAGGAAAGCAGGCCAATATGCCAGGACACTGGCACCCCGACGTTCTTCATCCAGGCCGGCAGCAACTTCCCCATGCTCGACGAGCTCCGCGACACCATAACCCGCGCGGTGCGGCGGGCCACCAAAGAGGTGCCGCTCCGCCCCAACGCCGTCGACCCCATCACCCACGAAAACAGCAACGACAACACTGGCCGACACGTCCCCGTCATCCACTGGGACATCATAGACGGCGATGAGGCGACCATCCACGTCATCCCCAAGGGCGGCGGCAGCGAAAACATGAGCAAGCTCGTCATGATGACCCCCGGCCGGGGTCTTAAAGGTGTCAAGGAAATCGTGCTCGAACACGTCGCGGCGATGGAGGGCAAAGCCTGCCCGCCGACCATCATCGGCGTCGGCCTCGGCGGCGGCTCCGACCTGGCACTGGAGCTTGCAAAAAAAGCGCTCCTCCGGCCCGTCGGCCAGCGCCATCCAGAGCCCCAGGTCGCCGAAATGGAAGAAGAACTCCTGGAAAAAATCAACCGGCTCGGCGTCGGCCCCATGGGCGTCGGCGGCGCCACCACCGTCATGGACGTCAAAATCGAATACGCGCACCGCCATCCCGCATCATTTCCCGTCGGCATCGTCCCCCAGTGCTGGGCCAACCGGCAGACCACGGTACATGTAAGCGAAGATGGCACCGCGGAGGTGACACAATGAAGGTGCTCGAAACACCCATCGACCCCGAAGAGGTCGGGAAGCTCCGCATCGGCGACGCCTTCTACATCACCGGCGTCATCTTCACCGCCAGGGATGCAGCCCACGAAAAACTCCTCGGACTCGACGACAGCCAGGTGCCCTTCGACCCCTCAAAATACGCGATGTTCCACTGCGGCCCGGCCATCCACAAGGTCGACGGCGAATGGCAGGTCGTCTCCGCCGGCCCGACGACCAGCATCCGCATGGAGATATTCGAGGACGAGTTCATCGAACGCTTCGGCACCAGGATCATCATCGGCAAAGGCGGCATGGGCGACCGGACGCTCAAAGCGCTCGAAAAGCACGGTGCGGTCTACGCGCAGTACACGGGCGGCGCGGGCGCCCTCATGGCCAACGCCATCGAAGCGGTCGAGGACGTTTACTTCCTCGACGAGCTCGGCATCCCCGAGGCCTTCTGGATGTTCCGCGTCAACAAGGCCGGGCCGTTCCTGGTCACCATGGACTCCGCGGGCAACAGCATCCACGCCGACGTCGCCAAAAAAGTCCAGAAAAACCTGGAGCAGCTCAAAAAAGAGCTGTAAAACAGCCCCCTTCTCTTTTTCTCTTCTTTTCCTTTTTAGTATGGTGGAGCCACAGCGAAAAGCGAGACGGCAGCCTTTTGATGACTACAGCTCCTCGTCCAGCAGCTCGCCGAGCTCCGTGGGCATCCGCGCGACGGGAACGCCGGCTTTTTCGAGTGCCTTGATTTTTGATTCTGCGGTGCCCGTCCCGCTCTTGGAGACGATGGCGCCGGCGTGCCCCATCCGCTTGCCCTTGGGAGCTGTCCGACCGGCGATGTAGGCGACGACGGGCTTGTCCACCTGCTCTGCTACGTATGCTGCGGCGTTTTCCTCGGAGGAGCCGCCGATTTCGCCGACCATGATGATTGCCTCGGTTGCCTCGTCGTCGTTGAACTGCTGGAGGATGTCGATGAAGTCCAGGCCGACGATGGGGTCGCCGCCCAGGCCGAGGGCGGTCGACTGTCCGTAGCCGTGGCGGACGATGGCGTTGACGATTTCATAGGTCAGGGTGCCCGAGCGGGAGACCAGGCCGATGTGGCCGGGCTTGAAGATGTGGTTGGGCATGATGCCGACCTTTGTCTCGCCGGGCGTGATGATGCCGGGGGTGTTGGGGCCGATGACCGTGGTGCCGTGTCGCTCGGCGATGTGCATGACCATGGCGCTGTCGTGGACGGGGATGCTCTCGGTGATGATGACCACGGGGTCCATGTCCGCCTCGATGGCTTCGATGGCTGCATCTTTTGCGAATGGGGCGGGGACGAAGATGATTGAGGTGTTGGCGCCGGTTTCCTCCCGGGCCTGCCGGACGGTGTTGTAGACGGGGACGCCGTGTACCTCGCTGCCGCCCTTGCCCGGGGTGACGCCTGCAACGATGTCGGTGCCGTAGTCCTGCATGAACCTGGTATGCGTTTGACCCTGGCCGCCGGTGATGCCCTGGACGACCAGCCGGGTGTCCTGGTTTACGTAGATTCCCATGTCTATGCTGATGGGCCGTCTGTTCTTAAATGGTTCGCTCTCCAAACGTTTTTATGCATGTTCTGTGCTGCTGTCCCGTGGCAACGATTGTGCTCGGGGTGGGCAACCCTATCTGCGGTGACGACGCCGTCGGCCTGCACGTGGTGCGGGCACTGCCTGACCGCATCCGGGACGCCGACGTGATTGTTGAGGAGGCTCTGACCGGCGGATTGCCCCTGGTGGAGCGCCTGGTGGGCTACGAGCACGCCGTCATCGTCGATTCGATTCGGGACAGCGAGGCCGACATCGGTGAGGTCCGCCGGCTGACCCCTGATGCGTTTACGGCTGTGTCGGATTCGCATCCGCACGGCGTTGACTTTGGGACGGCGCTGGAATATCTGGAAAAAATAGGTGGCGAGGTGCCGGACATCGTGGTCGTCGGCGTTGTCATCGGGGACTGTGAGCTGGCGGAGCAGCTCAGCCCTGCTGTTGCCGCGGCGGTGCCCCGCGCTGTCGACATGGTGCTGGCGGAGCTACGG
>JAWOAW010000084.1:0-7532 GCA_046498345.1 Thermoplasmatota archaeon | reverse complement strand
GGCCGCCCGGTCGGTGTCAAGCTGCAGCAGAAAATAGAACGCGACGCGGGTCACCGGCAGCATCACTCCGTCCACGCCGGCCATACCCCCGATGAACACCTGCCGGTTCTCCGCCAGCGTGGAAAGAAAACGGCGGGGATAAGCCCCCTGGTCCTGCAGGGCAGCCGCGGCGGCGGCCTGCGACGGCCCCGGGGGACAGATGGCCACGGTGTCCTGCACCTTGAGCACCTCGCTATAGAGGCTGGCGGGCACGGCCATGGCTCCGATGCGGTAGCCGGACATGCCATACGATTTGGAAAACGAAAACAGCGAAACGGTGTGCTCCAGCGCCGGGTCATACGACCCCGGGCTGACGTGGACGGCATCGTCGTACACGAAATGTTCGTAGGGCTCGTCGGAGATGTGGAAGACGTCATGGTCGGCACAGAGCTCGTTGACGCCGCGGAGCGTCGCCGGCGGATAGACGGCGCCCGTGGGATTGTTGGGGGAAATGGTGACCACGGCCCGGGTGTCCGGTCGCAGCGCCGCCGCAACGTCGTCCACCTCGGGGACATATCCCTTGCCCGCCTCGACAAAAACGGGCCGGCAGCCCGCCAGCTGCACGGCCATGACATGGTTGAAATAGTATGGTCTCACGATGACCACGCTGTCCCCCACGTCGGTGACGGCGAGCACTGCGTTGACGAACGCCTGGTTGGCCCCCGCCGTGGCGATGACATTGCGCTCCCAGTCAGCGGCGATGTCGTTGTCCCGCCGGAGCTTCCCGGCGATGGCCTGCCGGAGCCCGGGATGCCCCGCGTCGTGGCTGTACCGGTAGCCGTCCGGCGTGGAAAGCGCTTTGGCGGCAGCCGCCGTCGCCGTGCCCGGCGGCCCGAAAAACGGGACGCCCTGCCCGAGGGATACCACGCCGTCGGGCATGTCGGCCTGCTGGAGCAGGCGCTGGATGGGCGCGTCCATCATCTCCGTCGTACGGCTCTGCCGGGGCATGGGCAGTGCAAACATGTCGGCGTTATTAGCTTTTCTTGTCTCCTGGCGGGGCGCGGCGTGCTTCCAGCAAAAATATAAAATTTATTATAGGCTCCGGGGTATCCCTAGGAGATGACGGAGCTGGCCATTCTGCCTTCATTCATCACGTCTTTTTTACTGCTGGCCATCGCCGTCTATCTGCTCACCCAGAGGGCCCGCAAGCCCTATATCCCCACGCTTTCGCTCCTCTGCTTCGTCCTTTTTCTGTGGAACGTCGGCCACATCATGACCAATGTCACCGGGGGCGGTATCCTGTGGGCGAATATGAGCACGCTGTCCCTCATATTCATTCCCGCGGTCGGCTTCCATTTCACGGCTGAATACACCGGCTACTTCCGGAGCCGATATTACCTGCTGGCCTACATCCCGACGGTGCTCCTCGCGGTCTCGGTGCCGCTGGAACAATACGTAACCGGCACCGTCTACCTGGCGTATGGCTGGGAGCCGGTCTACGATGCCACCTACCTTGTCATCAACTCATGGATGGGCCTTTTTTTCCTGTTTCTCTCCGCGCTGCTCCTCATCCGCCACTACCGGGAGAGCGTGGGCATCAAAAAACGGCAGATACTGTTCATCCTGCTGGCCATCCCCGCCAACACGCTTCTCTCGTTTTTATCCTACGGCGTCATGGTGGAGATGCTCGACATCGCCCAGTTTCCCGTGGGGGCGGCGCTGGACATCATCATGGTGGGCCTCATCGCCTACGCCATCGTCCGCTTCAAGCTGCCCGTTGGAACCGCGTCGGAGATCAACTTCCGGGTGCTGTCTGAGACGGCCAGCGAGGGCATCTGCATCCTCGACGCCGAAGGCAACATAGACTACGCCAACTCGCACTGCACGGCCATGCTCGCCGGACCCGACGCCAGGATACTGGGGAAACCGTTCCGCCCCTACGTGGCCGAAACCTCGCGGCCGGCGTTCGACGAGGCACTGCACACCACGCTCTCCGGCCGGGCCATCACCAACCACCCGCTCCAGCTCAGAGGCCATTCGAACGTGGTGTACGCCGAGATAAACACCTCTCCCATCGAATGGCACGACCAGATCCTCGGTGCCTTCGTCACCATCCGGGACGTCACCCAGCGCGAGCAAACCGAGCGGGAGCTCAAACGCCAGAAAACCTATTTCCAGGCCCTGTTCGAGGACTCCCCCGAGGCCATCGTGTCCACCGACCCTGAGCACCGGGTGATCGACGTCAACTCCTCGTTCACCAGCCTGTTCGGGTACACCATCGACGAGATACACGGCAGAGACATCGACGACTTCCTGCTCCCCGGCGACCGGCAGGAGGAAGGCAGAGAATTCACCCGGCAGGTGGTCAGCGGGCAGAGCTTCGCCACGGAAACCATACGGAAGCGAAAAGATGGCTCGCTGGTACCCGTATCCGTCCTGGGCGCCCCCATCTTCATAGACGACGAGCAAATCGGGGTGTTCGGCATCTACCGCGACATCACCGAGCGCAAGGACGCCGAGGAAGAACGGGAGTTCTACAACTTGCTGCTCCGCCACGACGTAGCCAACCGGAACATGGTGGTATACGGCAACCTGCAGATGCTGGAAGCCACGTCGCTCGACCCCGAGCAGCAGGGGATGCTCTCCAACGCGCTGCACGCCATCCGGTCCAGCATCGACCTCATCCAGAAGATACGGGACCTCAGAACCATCGAGGGCGAACACGAGCCCGAGGCGATGTCGCTCGACGACTGCATCTCCCGGGCCATCCGGGGAGCGGCGCATCAGGCCGATGAGGCAGGTGTCGACATCCATTACGACGGCACCAGCGCAGCCGTCATGGCCAGCCCCCTCCTCGAAAACGTGTTTTCCAACCTGATACAGAACGCCATCGTCCACGCAGACTGCGCCAATGTCACCGTCACCGTTGCCAGAGACGACGGCGGCGAACACTGCATTGCCACCGTCTCCGACGACGGCGTCGGCATCCCGCCGGAGAAGCGAGAGGACCTGTTCCGACCCGGCAAAAAACGCCGCGGCAGCCCGGGCAGCGGCCTCGGTCTCTACCTGGTCAAAAAAATCGTTGAAAACTACGGTGGCCACATCGCGGTGCGCACGCCCGACGACGGCGGAACCATGTTCACGGTTTCGCTTCGCTGCGCCTGAACCGGGCCAGCGGTTTCGCCAGATGCCGGCGCGCCACGACCGGCACCTCGTACCATCCCGGCTGCAGCCTTCGTTCAACGCGCTCGAACGCCGCGTCGCCTTCGCCCGCCCGTCGCCCGCAGACGGCGCATCGGTATCCCTGGCCGCGGCCGTGGGACTTCATGTGCTTGCCACATGTGGGGCAGACCGGGTTTTCCACCTTGCGATGGCAGGGCACCAGCCGCCGGACATACAGTTTTTCCAGGTTTACGGTGAGCGGCGATGCCCGGACGCCGCCGCAGGCGGTGACCACGTCGCCGGGCCGGAGCCGCCGCACCACGTCGCGGAACTGCTTGGTGGGCTCGTAGGCGGCGCAGGCGATGTTCCCGTCGTCGGCGATAGAAAACAGCACGTGCCCCCCCTCGATGGTACGCGGCGCCTCCATGATGGTGCCCGTGACGATGACGGACTCGTAGGGCTGCACTTCGCCGATGGCCCGATGCTGCAGATGGTCGTCGGTCGCCTGGTTGGTCTTGAAGAGCAGCCATCGGGCAATCTCGCTGGAGGTCACCTGCCCCATCGCCTCGGGGAGCACTGTCGCCTCGTCTCCGCGGATGCCGTACAAAACCGGGCACGGCGAATGCGGCGTTATCTGCACGTGCCCGCTTGTGTAGTCGTAGCTGTCGAACGTCGAGGGAAAACGGCGGTCCATCTCCCGTATCGACTGCTCGTCGACCCATCGCCGCCCGCCGTTCCGGTAGGTGATGAGCTCGTAGGTGACGTCGCCGGGATGCCATGCGGTCGCGGCAGCGGCCCCGATGACGCCCCGCCCGTTTTTGTAGCCGATGCAATGGCCGCCCGCCGCATCGATTTGCTGCCGTACCTCCTGCTGTTCCACGATGCCGTGCACCGCCCGCTGGTAGAGCCCGGCCGGGAGCTGCTCCGGCACGACCACCAGCCCGGGATTGGTGTCCTCGTCGTCGAACATCGCCCGCTGCCGGAGGGCCGCGTCGGCAGCTTCGAGGACCGTGTCCATGTCGCCACCGTCGCCGCCCCGGGCGTAGCCGTACCGTTCCCCCCCGACGTCGCCGATGCAGGTGCGTTTGCCCTCACCGCGGCCAAGGTGCAGGGCGACGGCCCCGTTGCCGCGGGTCTTCCAGGGCACGTTGGGATTCAGGCGGACCAGCCGGGGCATGCCGATGACGTCCAGCCCGAGCTCGTTGACCGCCGCGACGAGGTCGCCTGCCAGATGGGTGGTGCACATGCCCTGGCTGCTGTCGGTGTCGTCCACCCCGAGCCACATAAATCTTTTATATAAGAGAGCAGTATTTGACTTTTGATGAAAAAGGAACTCCTGGAGGACACCAGGGGCCTGCTGGCCCGGGCTGGCTTCTACCTCTCCGAGGTATGCACCATCCGTCCGTCCAGCTTCGACTTCGTGGCCCGCCGGGACAACGCCCTCCTGCTGGTCAAGGTGCTCAACAACATCGACGCGCTCAGCGAGGAGGTCGCCCGGGAACTCCTTTTTCTGGCCAAACACCTCGACGGCATCCCCCTTCTCATCGGCAACCGGACCGGCACCGGGCCGCTGGAGGACGAGGTGGTCTACTACCGGTACAACGTCCCCATCATCACGCTTGACACCCTGCATGACTACCTCAACGGGGTTCATCCGCTCATCTGCGCCGCCCCCGGCGGCTTTTACGTCCGATTGAACGGCGAGCGGCTCAGAGAGCTGCGAAACGAGCAGGATGTCTCCCGGGGACAGCTGGCCAGGATGACCGGTGTCTCCCGCCGGACCATCCGCATGTACGAGCAGGGCGAACGAGCCACCATCGAAATGGCTGAAAAGATGGCCGAGCTCCTCGGAGAAGACGTTCTGCAGCCGCTCGACCTCGCCGCCTTTATCCACGAATACGAGATGGACACCCAGCGCCATATCAGCGACTGCATGCTGTCCTTGCTCGAAGCCATGAACATATCCATCATGCCCACCGACCGTTCTCCGTTCAACGCCATCTCCCAGTTCATGGACGAACTGCTGCTGGTGGCCACCGAATGCCGCCGCGTCCGGGAGCGAGCCCAGCTGCTCTCCAACGTGTCCCGCGTCGTCGAACGACCATCTGTCCTCTTCATGGAATCATCCGCCCGGACCAACATCGCCGGCATCCCCGTCATCGGGCGAAAGGAGCTCTCCACACTGGACGACCCCCTCGGGCTGCTCAGACTCATACGGGAGCGGGAATAACGTGCAGGTGGAGCTGCTCTCCCATACCCCCGAGGGCGACCTGCTGTCCGCCATGGCCGCCAAGCTGACCCATTCCACGAGCGACATCGCCGAGCTGCGCAAAGACGACCCGGCAGACCTCCGCGACATGCTCCGTCACGTCATCGCCCTCGGCCACGACAGCGTCATCGAGCACGCCACCTACACCTTCGGCGTCTCCGATGTGTCGCGGTCGCTCACCCACCAGCTCGTCCGGCACCGCATCGCCTCCTACTCGCAGCAGTCGCAGCGCTACGTTGAAAGCGCGCGGGAATACGTGACCCCGCCGTCCGTCGCCGCCTCCGGAAAAGAGGAGCGGTATCACGAGGCGATGGAGGCCATCTGGGATGCCTACGAGGAGCTCCAGGAGGTCGCGCCGACGGAGGACGCCCGCTACGTGCTGCCCAACGCGGCCTGCACCAAGATCATCGTATCCATGAACGCCCGGTCGCTCCACAACTTTTTCGAGCTTCGCTGCTGCCTGCACGCGCAGTGGGAGATCAGGGCGCTGGCCTGGAGGATGCTCCGGCTGGTCCGGGAGGCCACACCCGTCATTTTTGACGATGCGGGCCCGCCCTGCAAGACCCGGCATCGCTGCCCGATGGACAAAAAAAGCTGTCGCTGGTATCCCTCCGATTAGCCCTGGTAGGGCTGCAGCAGCGGGCGCCAGTCGACGTTGAGCCAGGGAAACGGCAGCCGCCATCCAAGGATTGGCCTGGGCAGCAGGTGGGGGCGCCCCCAGTAGTTCCGGTTCCATCGGTTGCGCGGGATCAGGGGCTCGCGGTCGGCGGAGATGAACGTGGCGTGCCATCGCTTGCTGTCCATGAAAGTGTTGTACCTGATGACGTTGCCGGTGGAGCCAATCCAGACGCCGACCATGTTGCCCGTGAGATTGTTGGCCTCCAGGCGGTTGCCGTCGCTCGACGGGCTGATGTCGATGCCGTACTCGCTGCCCGTGACATGGTTGCCGGATATATTGTTGCCCGTGTTGCCGTAGTGGAGGGAGATGGCGCGCGTGTTGTCCCGGCAGACGTTCCCCGTGAGATTGTTGCCGTGGCTTTCCTGCCAGAGCGATATCCCCTCGGTGTTGTCGGCCACCATGTTGCCCGTGACGGTGTTGCCGTCCGACAGGTCGAGCTGTACCCCGTGCCAGTTGTCGCTGATGACGTTGCCTGTCACCACGTTGCCCCGGGACCACAGGGAGATGCCGTCGTTGTTCCCGCTGATATCGTTGTCTTCTATCCGGGTGTGATGGCTGAACGGCCCGACGTCGACTCCTTCAAACATGTTCCCGGAGATGACGTTGCCCGTGACGTGGTTCCTGGAGGCGTTCCACAGCATCACCCCGGCGAGGTTGCCGGAGATATTGTTGCCGGCGACATGGCAGCCGGTGGAGCCGAGCAGCTCGACGGCCACCGTGGTATTGCAGAGCTGCTGCCCGCTGACCGTTACCCTGGTGCAGTCGACGAGGAACACCTGCCCCGCCCGGGCCACGGCGACATCCGACACGCCTTCAAGGTAGACGAGCGGTTTCCCGTTGACCGTGTTGCCCCGTACCACGTTGCTCCGGTAGCTGTACATGGCGCCCAGCCCGCATCCGGCAAACGAGTTGTTGGCGACCACGTTACCCGACGAGAGCAACTGGAGGCCGCCGTAGCGCTGCCCGCTGATGACGTTGCCCTCGATATGGTTGCCCGTGCCGCCGGCGAGCACGCCCTGGGCCGTGCTGCCATTGATGATACGGTTGCCGCTGACCACGTTATCCGCGGCCTCCTGCTGGAGCGACACGCCCGACAGCCGGTTTCCATCCAGCACGTTGCCCTCGACGGCGCACATCGCGGCATTTCGCAGGAGAATACCCCCGATGTTATCCATAGCCAGGCTGCGGCTCACCCGCTGCCCCGGGCCATCACAGATGACGCCGTACTCGTTGTCCCGCAGCACCACGTCCCGGACGATGCAGCCCGATGCCGAGAGCAATATCCCCGCCCGCCCGGACCCGGCAGCGCCGCTGTTCCGCACCGTCAGATTGGACACCACCACGTCCGGCGCGGCCACGGTGACCACCGTTCCGTTGCCCCCACCGTCGACAACCGTCGTGTCCCGGCATTCGCCGGTCAGATGCAGGCTGGCCTCCACCACC
>JAWOAW010000068.1:0-15894 GCA_046498345.1 Thermoplasmatota archaeon | reverse complement strand
CCCAGCGGGATATGGCGCTCATCAACTCCATCACCCTGGGCAGCAAGGAGCTCCCGTTTTTCGTATCGGCGCGGGCCTTCGGCTCGCTGAACATCCTTTCGACGTCAAACAGCGACTTCGAGGTGAACATATCTGGTGACGGGCTCCCGTCAACCAGTATGGATGAGGAGATAACAAATGGGGAGATTATTCGAAACGTTCGCTCCCTCCGGTCATTTGACCTTCATATCAATAATCCGGGTTCTGGCCACTACTACAACGCCACGGTGGGTGGTGCCTATGTAAACGTGACGATATCGAGCTTCGGCACTACCAATTTATTCCAGCTTAACCTGACGGTGGCAAACGAGTCATCGTCACCAGTCTACGACCGGGCGATAGCGTACATCCCGGACGGTGCGACCTACACAGTCAACTTGCTCAGCGACGACTATAAATTTTCCACCCGCATCCTGCCCTACCTTTCGACGCCGTTCGATATGTCGTTCAACTCGAATGTGAGTGCGGGGACATTTGTCGTTAGGGGTAGCCAGTATGACCCCGACGATTCAATAGGTACTGTGATCCAAGAGATGGGCACCATCGAGTACACCTCGGAGAACGCCTACTTCGTCGACCAGAGCTATGTCTATGAGGGCGGCGCCGTCATACTGAACCAGTCGCAAGGACAGGTTGTCATTTCGGCTCCATCGTTTTCAGTACAGAATGTCTCTGCGGACGACGGCTTCATGCATGTTTACCGCCTCGATCTCGTCGATGTGATCGGCCTGGAAGGTAAAACCAGCGTGAGCGGCTATGGCACCTATTCAATAAAGACAAATTATGACTCGATGGAAGAGAACGAATATATCGCCCGCAATCTTAACATAAACATCACCACCGACCATACCGCAGCATGGCAGCGATACATGAACAACACACTGATCCGGTCAGGTATCCCCTCGACATCCTTTAACGTAACCAGTGAAGACAACGTGGTAACCATCGCCCTCTATGGTACGTCCGCCGGCAGCAGCTACGACGTCACGCTTACCACGTCACAGACAGATATCATCGCGCAGGTTGGCCCCGGCTGGGTAAGCTAGCCCTGCTGTTCGTCATCGGAAGCGGCGCTCTGCGGCTGACCCTGCTGTTTTTGCTTGTGTGGCACCTTGCTGGTCGCCCGCTCCGATTCAAGGTCGACCTTGCTGACCACGGAGGGCTGCAGCGTTTCCAACTTTTTCATCAGGCCCTCCTTCTTGGTGCCGACGAGGACGTTGTCCAGCACGTCTTTCAGGGTCTCCACGGGCACGATCTCTATCTGGTCCTTGTACTTGTCCTCGATGAGCACGTCCTGCATGTTGGCCTTCGGGATCAGCACCTTTTTCAGGCCGACCTTGGCCGCCGCCTCTATCTTGGCGGTGACGCCGCCCACGGGAAGCACGGCGCCGTGGACGCTCAGCGACCCGGTCATGCCCACCTGCTGCGACAATGGCACGTTCTCCATCGCCGAGATGACCGCGGTTGCAACGGAAATCGAGGCCGAGTCGCCCTCCACGCCCTCGTAGGTGCCCACGAACTGGATGTGGATGTCCCGCTTCGAGATATCCTTTCCCATGTATTTTTTAAGGATGGCTGAGACGTTCTGCACCGCCTCGCTGGCGATCTCGCCCAGGCGCCCCGTGGCGATGATCTTGCCCTCCGACTTCGAGCCGGCCGGGGTCACCTCGGCCACAATGGGCAGTATCAGGCCCGCGAACTCGCTCATCGACGGGTCAGCGGACATCACGGCGAGGCCGTTCACCGTGCCGATCTCGGCGCCCGTGGTCTTGAACGACTGGTAGGTCTTCTTTTTCTGCAGGTAGCGCTCCGCCACCTGCTGCTCCAATGAAGATGAGAGCTCCTTCGCCCGGACCACGTGGTCGGCGGTGACGATGTCCGCGTCCTCCCGGACGGCGAGGTCACCCGAGGCCCGGACCAGGCCGCCGAGCTCCCGCAGACGAAGCGACAGCTTTCCCTTGCGGCCGGCCCGCCGCTGCGCCTCCCGGATAATCTCGGTGATAGCCGCCCGGTCGAAATGCGGGATCTGGCCGTCCTTGGCCACCTCCTGCGTCACAAACCTGATGAGCTTGGCCCGATTTTCGTCGTTGTCCTCCATGTCGCTCTTGATGTATATCTCGTAGCCGTAGCCCCGGATGCGGCTGCGCAGCGCCGGATGCATACCCTCGACGGCGTCCAGGTTGCCCGCGCAGACCAAAATAAAATCGCAGGGCACCGACTCGGTTTTCACCATGGCGCCGCTGCTCCGCTCCGACTGCCCGGTGATCTGGAATTCCTCGTCCTGGATGGCCGTCAGCAGATGCTGCTGAGACGGCAGGCTCAACGTGTTTATCTCGTCGATGTACAGGACGCCGCGATGCGACTTGTGGATGGCGCCCGCCTCAACCCGGAGATGCGGCGGCGTCTCCAGGCCGCCCGCCTGGAACGGGTCATGCCGGACGTCGCCCAGCAGCGCGCCGGAATGGGCTGCCGTGGCGTCCACGAACGGCGGCGAGTCGCCGTCCTCATGTGACACCAGCAGCTTGGGGACATCTTTTTCCTCCTGGTTCTGCATCATGCCGCCGCGCATCCCGATGAGATATATCATGGCCGCGGCGATGATACCGAACAGGGCGATGGTCAGCTCGCCGGTGACAATGGCGCCGATGATGGCGCCGCCGACGATGAGCGCCAGGATGGTGGCCATCATCTGGGACTGCTGCTGCTTGCGCTTCCTGGCCTCTGCTTTCATCGCATCGACGATTTCTTTTCCCTTGCCGGCGGGGACGATGCGCACCCGGGGGGTGTTGGGGTCGTCCTGGTTTGGATAGGTGAGAATGTCCTCGAGCTCCTCGGTGGGCAGGAACTCGGTCATGGCCCGGGCGATCATGGATTTCCCGGTGCCCGGGTCGCCGATGAGCATGACATGGCGCTTCTGCCGGGCGGCCTGCCGGACCACGTCCACGGCGTGTTCCTGCCCGATGACTTGGTCCATCAGGGTATCGGGTATATCGATGTCTTCCGAGGTCTCGACGTCCTGCTCATGCATCCATTCATCGATGGGAGGAAGCTGCTCTCCCCGTATTCCCTGCTCTTCTTCTGCCACGTCTCGGACAAAACCCTCGCTTTATATAATCTTTTTGCAGCGTCTCATGGAGGGCCACAGGGTTAAATAACGCCGACGGCTACACTGACGATGGCCACGGGCAGCCGCCGATATCGGGAGATCGACGCAGCGAGGGGCGTCGCCATCCTGATGATGGTCACGTTCCACGCGGTCTACGACCTCGACCATTTTGGCAGCGCGGGCATCGGCGCCACGTCGGGCTTCTGGCGGATGTTTGCCCAGGCCACGGCGTCGCTGTTCCTCCTGCTCGTCGGCGTCTCGCTGACGCTGAGCCATAGCCGAGCCAGCCGTCGCCTCGGCGGGAAAACGCTGCCGCTGAAATATGTGCGGCGGGGCGCCCGCATATTTCTGTACGGCATGGCGATAACGGCGGTGACCTGGCTGTTTGTGCCCAACGGGGTAATCGTGTTCGGCGTCCTCCACTGCATCGGCCTGTCCATCATCCTCGCGTATCCATTGCTGCGGCATCGCTGGCTGGCGCTGCCATTTGGCCTGGCCTGCATCGCCGCCGGCATCGTGGTGAGCAACGTCGAGATGGGCACGAACCTGCTGCTCTGGCTTGGCATCCGGACCGGAGACATGTACATGTTCGACTATTTCCCATTGCTGCCCTGGCTGGGCGTCGTCCTCCTCGGCGTGTTCCTCGGCAACGTGCTCTACCCGGACGGGGAGCGACGCTTTCGGTTGCCCGACCCCTCCGGGTGGCCGATGACCGGGCTGCTGGCATGGATGGGACGGCATTCCCTGGCCATCTACCTGGTACATCAGCCCCTGCTTGTAGCGATGCTGATGGCAGCCGACGCCATCGAGATAGGACTGGTATAACAAGAGCTAAAAAGAAAACGGAAAAGGAAAAGAGAGGGAAAAGGGCTTATTCTTCGTCGGGGAGGGAGCCGTATGTCCGCTTCCACTTGCGGTCCACCCACTGCTGCAGCGTGTCGAGCATCTTCTCGCTGAAATGACGGAAGCGACCCTGCTCGCCGATGTAATCCTTCACCGGTATCTTCTTCTTGGGCTCGTAGATGTCCGTTATATCGCCGTATTCCGCCTCATAGAGCGTCCACATGCCGCTCTGGACGGCCAGGCGCCCCATCTCGATGGTCTTGGCGGGGTCATGCCGCCAGCCGGTCGGGCAGGGAGAGAACACGTGCAGGTAGCGGAATCCCTCCATGTCGCGCGCCTTTTCCACCTTGCGGAGGAAGTCGTTGGGATAGGAGATGCTCGCCGTTGCCATATACGGAATGTCGTGGGCGCGCATGATCTCGGGCATGTTTTTCTTGTGGTTCAGCTTTCCGGGTATCTTTTTGCCCGCCGGGGTGGTCGTCGTCGCCGCGCCATAGGGCGTCGAGCCGGAGCGCTGGATGCCCGTGTTCATGTAGGCCTCGTTGTCGTAGCAGACGTAGATGACGTCCTCGTTTCGCTCCGCCGCACCCGACAACGCCTGGATGCCGATGTCGTAGGTGCCTCCGTCGCCGGCCACGCCCAGCACCGTGGTATGGTCGTTTCCCTTTTTGCGCAGCGCCCGGGTGATGCCGGAGATGCAGGCCCCGGTGTTCTCGAACGCCTCATGGAGGTAGGGAATCTTCCAGGCTATCTTGGGGTAGGTGCCCCCGAAGACCAGCAGGCAGTTGGCCGGCGCGTAGATGATGGTGTCCTCGCCGAGGACTTTCATCATGTTGCGGACCACGATGGGGGCTCCACAGCCGGGGCAGGCGGTATGACCCTCGGTGAACAGGTTTTCCTCGGGGAGGTCCTTGATGCCCGGGCTCATGCTTCCACCCCCCGGGTGCCAATCCAGGTGACATCTTTTTCGGGCTGGCCCTCCCGGGCTGCCTTGAGCGTCTTCTCGAACATCAGGCGTACGTCGTCCTTGACCACGTCCCGGCCGCCCAGGCCGGCCAGGAAGTTCACGATGGGGATGTCATGCCCGTACAGCGCATGCCGGGTTTCGATGAACGCGGGGCCGCCGCTGCTGAACGATATCGAGCGGTCGTAGACCCCGATGGCTTCGACGCCCTCCGCGATCTCCTTGAGCTCCTCGGTGGGGAACGGGCGGAAGAAGCGCAGCTTGACCAGGCCGACCTTTTTGCCCTCCTGGCGCATCTCGTCGACGACGTCGCGGGCCGTGCCCGTCACGGTGCCCATGGTGATGAGCACCACGTCGGCATCGTCGCATCGATATTTCTCGACCAGGCCATGGTAGTCGCGTCCGAACTCCTTGGCGAACTCGTCGTTGACGTCCCGGATGACCTTCCGGGCGTTCTGCATGGTCTGCTCGTTCTGCCATCGTATCTCCTGGATGTACTCGGGCGGGGCAAACGAGCCGATGGTCATCGGTTTCTCCGTGTCCAGCACTGCCTCGGGCTCGTAGGGTGGCAGGAAGTCGGCAACCTCGTCCGTCGACGGCGCGTCAACCGGCTCCACGGTATGCGACAGGATAAACGCGTCCAATGAGGGCATCACGGGGAGCAATACGTCGCTGTGCTCCGCGATCTTGTACGACTGGATGACCATGTCGAGCACCTCCTGGTTGTTCTCACAGTAGACCTGCAGCCATCCCGAGTCCCGCTGCGGCATCGTATCATTATATTCGCACCAGATGCCGATGGGCGCTGCCACCGTCCGGTTGACCACGGGCATCACGATGGGCATGTGCAATGCCGCGGCTACGAACAGCATCTCGTGCATCAGGGCCAGGCCCTGCGACGCCGTCGCGGTAAAGGTGCGGGCGCCGGCTGCCTCCGCGGCGATGCAGGCCGACATGGCGGAATGCTCGGATTCCACCATGACGAACTCGGTGTCGGTTATCCCGTCGTTGACGAACTCGGAGAAATCCTCGACGATGAACGTCTGCGGGGTAATCGGATAGGCGGCCACCACGTCGACGTCGCAGATGAGCGCGCCGTAGGCGGCGCTGTAGTCTCCCGTGACGACCATTCTCTTACTTTCAAGCTGTTGTACCATTTTATTTCACCTCTTTGACCTCTCGGCTCATCTCTATGGCATCCACCGGGCATTCCGCCGCGCAGATGCCGCATCCCTTGCAGTAGTCGAAGTTGATGACCGCCTTGTCGTCCTTCATAGAGATGCATCCCTCCGGGCAGTAAAACCAGCACTGCCGGCAGCTGATGCAGGTATCCGTGTCGATGCTGGGGATAAACGTCCGCCAATCACCGGTCTTGTTCTTCACGAACGAGCCCGGCCCCACAAGGCCGGCTTCGGTCTCCCTTGTTTCAACGGAGCCTCCCAGGGGGAGCTCCTGCGCCGTCGGCATCCATTCCTCCTGCGCCACGAATTCCTTGCCGCCCTGGCAGACGCCGACCTTGAGCTCGTCGTAGGCCCGCCGGGCTGCCTCGGCGTTCTTCCGGCCGATCTTTTCGCCCATCTTGGAGCCAAATTTTTCCATGATGGCTTCCTCCACGCTCTCGATGGAAACCTCGCCCGTGGCCTTGGCCAGCGCGCCGAGCATCGACGTGTTGGTGATGGCCCGTCCAAGGGTGTCCAGCGCGATCGACGTCGCGTCGACCGTCGCGCAGTTGACCTCCCGGGACAGCTCGACCTCGCCGGGCTCCCGGTCGCTGTTGATGATCACCATGCCGTCGTCCTTCAGTCCCTTGAGCACGTCGACGGTCTCCAGCAGGGTTTCGTCGAGCACGACCACGTAGTCGGGCTCATAGATCTGGGTTTTTATGCGTATCTGGTCCTTGTCGACACGGGTGAAAGCCATGACCGGCGCGCCCCGTCGCTCCGCACCAAAAAACGGGAAAGAGACAGCGTAGTTGTCCTCCCGCACGGCGGCGAGCGCGTAGGTCTGAGCGGCCATCTGGCCACCCTGGCCTCCTCTGCCGTGAAAACGTATTTCATACATGATTATCAAGCCGGTAATAGAGCCAGTGAATATTAATGTTATGGCCACAGGGGGGCGAGGGCAGGGCATCGCAGGGCGAATTAGCGGCGGCAGCACCACGAGCCGTTATTTTGTTGTAAACATTGCCGATGGTGTAACAAATCCTCGCCGGATATCCGCTGCCCTGTTTTTCTCGAAAAGGCTTTAACGGCCATGTGCTTTCATGTCCATGAACGTGGTTGTCTCCCTCGGTGGCTCCCTGCTCGACACCGACGACGTCGCGATGCTCCGGCGGCTCGGCGAGCTTTTTGCCGGTGCAGCCGACGACATGGGCCTCTACGTGGTTACCGGCGGCGGTGCCACCGCCCGGCGGTACATCCAGGCCGGGCGTGCGCTCGGTGCCCCGGAGCAGCAGCTCGACGTGATGGGCATCGCGGCCACGCGCCTCAACGCCCGGATTATCGCTGCTGCCATGGGATGCAGCACCGGCATTCCCGGCTCGGTCGAGGAGGCGGCCGGCCTGGCGCCGCCCGTGGTCATGGGGGGAACCGTCCCCGGGCATTCCACCGACGCCGTGGGGGCCATGCTCGCCCGCGAGGTAGCCGCCGAGCGCTTCGTCATCGCCACCGATGTCGACGGCATCTACACCGACGATCCAAAACGGCATCCAGACGCCGAGCGGTACGAGCAGATCTCCATCGCGGAGCTCCGGCGCCTGGCCCCAGACAGCTGGCGGCAGGCGGGCACCTCCTCCCCCGTCGACGGCATCGCCTGCCGCATCATCGGCGAGGCGTCGATTGCCACGGCCGTGGTCAACGGCACCAGCCTTGAGATGTTGGAAAACGCTATATACGGCCGCGAGTTTTATGGCACACGGATAGAGGTGTAACATGGAACGTATCCCGCAACACGGCCACTGCCAGATATGCGGCAAAGCCATCCCCACCGAGGAGACCGTCTGCTCCGACGAATGCCGCGAGGAATACGAGTCATTCGTAAAAAAACGGAAGACCTACATGTACGTCATGTACGGCGCCCTGGCGGTGCTCGTGGTCATGTTCATCCTGTTTCTTCTGGGCTGACGGTTACCTCGGTGCAGCCATTGCGCGGCTCTTTTTTCCACGATATGTCCATGAACTGCTGGAGGAGCCAGAGCTCCGTCTCCGCGTGCCCGGTCAGCTCACGGCAGCGGAAGCGCGTTGCTCCGTCGGCGAGTGCCATGTAGGGAATAAGGTGGTCGACCGCGTGGACGTCCAGGTCTGCGCCTGCGTCGATGTCTCGTAGCAGCATCTCCGCCGCCTTCCGGCCCACCTCCTCCGCCGGTGTTCCCTTTTCGCCGAGCACGTCGGCGCCCAGCCGCCGCGGCATGGTGGTCCACAGCACGATGCCCACGCCCGGCGATGCCGCCGTGCATTCCTCGATGGAGACGTCCGCGTCCAGTCCGCGCTCGATGAGCGTTTTCCGCGCCGCCTGGCGGATGCGGCGGGCGATGTGCCCCGGCAACCCCGCGATGTTGACCCGGCCATGTATCTCCCAGTCGCCGTCATGGTCGAAGGACAGGTGCCTGACATCGCTGCAGGGCTGCACGCGCAGCATTGCCTCGCCGCCGCCCCGGGGATAGTAGCCCCGCCGTTCCAGCGTCGCCGATGCATCGATGTTCACCCGGCGGAGCACGGGCAGGAACACCCGGGTGAAGTAGTCCCACGGCGGCGACCATCTGACGTCGGTGCCACCCCGGAGGCGTACGATGGAGGGCTTGGAGGCGTACAGCATCGGCGGCAGGCAGGCCTGCATGGCCAGCGTGATACTTCCCGCTGTGCCGATGTCAACGGAATGGCTCCCACCCGCAAGCGTGCCGGGGTGAAATGATATCTCCATGGCATGCTCGTGCAGGCCGTCCACGGTGCCGCTGCAGAGCCGCCGCACCGCCTCGATAGCCGCGACGTGCTGCGGCCGCAGCCCCGGGTTCGACCGGCCGGCCCGGATGTTGGAGATATGCACCGGTCTGCCGGTCAACGCGGACAGGGCCACCGTCATCCGGAGTATCTGGCCGCTGCCCTCGCCGTGGGAGCCGTCGACCTCAATCATGGCTGACATGGTCATACAGCATCTGCAGCGCCGCCCGGCAGGTCGCCATTTTGTTTTCCCGCCGGCTGCCGTCGAACATGTGCCGTGTCACCGTCACGCCGCCGCCGTTCGCCAGGCCGATGTAGACCAGGCCCACCGGTTTCCCCGGCGTTCCGCCGCCCGGCCCGGCTATCCCGGTGGTGGCGACGCCGATGTCCACGCCCGCAACGTCACGGATCCCGACGGCCATCTCCCGGACCGTCTGCTCCGACACGGCGCCATGCCGCTCCAGGGTCTCCGCGTCCACGTTGAGAAAGCGCCGTTTGAGCGCATTGCTGTACGAGATGACGCCGCCCTCGTAGTAGGTGGAGCTGCCCGGGACACCCGTCAACGTGTCGCCGATGAGCCCGCCGGTGCACGACTCCGCCGTGGCCACCTTCAGGCCGTATCCGGTCAGCATCTCCGCTACCTTCCGCATGAGTTCGTCCATGCCTTATAATCCCGGCGCTCGTTTAAAACGTTGCCATGCGATAAAAATAAATACCCGCCGGCAAATATTGGGGCGAGACACGATGAAAGAAAAAGTCGAAGCAGTCATCGAAGAAATCCGTCCCGCGCTGCAGGCCGACGGCGGCGACGTCGAGCTTGTCGACGTCGACGAGGAGGAGGGCGTGGTCAAGGTTCGGCTGCAGGGAGCCTGCCGGGGCTGCCCCATGTCCCAGATGACCCTGCAGATGGGTATCGAACAGGAGCTCAAAAAACAGGTGCCGGCTGTCACCAAGGTCGTCGCCGTCTAATATTTTACCACGATCTGGATGTCCATCACGTTCGTGCCGGTGGGACCGGTCACGATGGCCTCCCCGAGAGCTTCAAAAAAAGGGTAGGCATCGTTGTCGTTGAGCGCAGCCGCCGTGTCCATTCCCTGCCGGCGGGCGCGCTGCAGCGATTCACCGTCGGCGATGGCTCCCGCTGCGGGGCTGCATCCGTCGATGCCGTCGGTTCCACAGGACAGGACGACAAGGTTTTCCTCCGCTATCTCCGGCAGGGCGCCGAGCACCAGTTCCTGGTTTCTGCCACCCGTGCCGCTCCCGGTGACGGTAACCGTGGTCTCCCCGCCGAAGATGACGACGGCGCGGTCGCGGGGCAGCAGCCGTGCGTACCGGGCTATGTCACGGCCGGCCTGGCGTGCCTCCCCCGTCAGCCGGGTGCCTGCCACGTCTGCATGGTAGCCTTTTTCCTGCGCCGTCCTATAGGCATGGCGGCAGGCCCGCTCAACGTTGGCCACGATGACATGGTCGACGTGGTCCAGCCGGACGGGTGTTTCCTCCAGGCCGCCGGTGCAGCCCTGCATGATGTGCCGCCTGACCTCGCCGTTTTTCCACAGGCCATATGTTTTGAGCACGTCCCGGGCATCCCCGTAGGATGTCGGGTCGGGGGCCGTGGGTCCGCTCGCAATAAACTCCAGCGGGTCGCCGACGACGTCGGAGATGACCAGCGACAGTATGCGGGCGCTGCACCGGGCTGCCAGCCGTCCGCCCTTGACCGACGAGAGATGCTTGCGGACCGTGTTGAGCTCCTGGATGGTGCAGCCGGCGTGCATGAGCTCCCGGGTTACCCTCTGCATCGCCTCCAGTGATATGGCGGGCTGGCAGAGCAGGGCGGAGCCGCCGCCGGAGACGATCACCACCACGAGGTCGTTTTCCCCCGCATGGTCGACGATGTCCAGCAGCTCCCCGGTTGCGTCGACGTTGCGCTGGCTGGGCAGGGGATGGTCGCCCTGCATGACCCGTATGCAGTCGAGGCTACCCTTCTCGGTGGAGATGACCAGGCCGTCGGTGACGGGCAGCAGCATTTCGGCGGCGCGGGCCATGCCCAGGCTGGCCTTGCCGAAGCCAACCACGTATACATGCTCCATCCTGTCCAGGTTGACGGTGACGCCGCCCGTCGACAGCACGCCGTCGGAGAGCGACAGCGCCTCCCGGGTCGCCCGGTATGCGTCCACGCTGGCCAGCGCTGCTTCGAGCATGTCCAGGGCATCCCGCCGCGCCGACCGGGCGGGCTCCGGCACGTCGAGCAATGCATCGCGGTTGGAGATGTGCATGGTACTATAAAACAAAGCGAAAGGCGGTATTTAAATGTCGTCAGGGTGCGTTCATGTCGACGGTGGTGATGGTATAGGTGATCTCGACGTCTTTGTCGTCCTGGAGGAAGCCGCTGTTGCCGTCGTCGCTGCCGTCCGAGGTGCCGGTCTGGGTGCGGCCGACGGTCCCGGTGCCGAGGTGGTATTCCACGACGAGCGCGTATCCGTCCTGGTCCTTGTTGCTGTCTTTGCCGTCGACGTCAAGGAGTTCCTCCCGCCCGGCCGGGTCTTCGTCGTAGACCTCGATGCGGACGACGTGGGAGCGGTCGTCTGAGACGTTTGTGGTCACGCTCCAGTTGACCGTGTAGGGTTTATCTATTTCCAGTTCTTCGGCCGCTGCTGGCAGATGGTCGGTCACGATGACGCCGTCGACGTATACCTTGCAAAAAATCTGCCCGACGTTTCTATCCGCCGGCCACGTGTCCACAGCGTCCTTCACCCGGATGCGGTCGATGCTCACCCGGATGCCGGCATCGGCCAGCGGGATGAGGTCGAGTCCGTCGGGGACGCCGTCGCCGTCGGTGTCCGGGTTCTGCGGGTCGGTGCCAAGCCTGTATTCCTCGTAGTTGTACAACCCGTCGCCGTCCGGGTCCTCGTTCCGGTCCCCCGGGTTATCTGGGTTGAGCCCGTGTGCTTCCTCCCATTCATCGGGCATGCCGTCGCCGTCGGTGTCCGGGCCGCTGCCGTTGTCGTCTCCGCCCCCCTCGTAGATGATGGGCGCGATGATGATAGCCGCGATGACGAGCAATGCCGCCACGAAAATAGCTATCAGGACCTTGGCGGACGCCATCCGGTCGGCTATGGACGGGCCGTCGAGCGAGGCGCCGCATGCCTCGCAGGTGTCGGCATCGTCAGGATTTTCCTCCCCACAGATATCGCAGATAGTGGCCATTTCCTCACCCCCTACATCAAGGACAGCCTTAAAAATGTATTTGTTACGGCCTCGTCAGGATGTCCGCCACGATTTTACGGAAGTCCGACGGCAGCGTGGTCCGCTCGATGACCTCCTCGGCGCCGGCTTTTTCGAGCTCATGCGCCCACCGGGTTGCAAACCAGGCGGTGTAGCCATAGATGCGGGCCTCGGGGTCGATGTCCAGGATGCGCCGCGTGGCCTCAACGCCGTCGATTTCTCCCTCTCCCCACTGGGTCAGGTTGAGGTCCATGATGACCAGGTCGGGGGTAAGATTCTTGCCCATCAGGTCCCGGTATTTGTCGACGCCCGCCTCGCCCGTAAGCGCGGCATGCACCTTGATGTCCAGGTCGAGCAGCGACAGATTTCGCGCGATGAGGTCCTGCATGGTCTCTTCGTCGTCGATAACGAGAACGATGTATGGTGTGTCGCTCATCAACAGTGAAATACCAGGCCATTTATATAGTTATATCTTTGTCTCGCCGGGGCAGCAAAAAAGCAGAAAAAACCGCCGTGATGGCGGTACTGGAAAAAGATACTGGGGAAAGATGGAAGAACGGGCTCAGCCGAACAGCGCGCCCAGTCCTTCTTCGACTTCTTCTTCGCTTACTTCTTCCTCTTCCTCTTCTTCCGCCGCTTCCTCTTCCTCGCCTCCGCTCTCCTCGGCGGGTGCCGCGGCCGGTGCCGCAGCGGCAGGTGCTGCAGCGGCGCTCGCGATGACGTCTTCGATGTCGACGCCGTCGAGCGAGGCGGTCAGCGCCTTCACGCGAGCGTCTTCAACGCCGATGCCCGCGGCTTCCAGGACCTTGCTCAGGTTTTCTTCGTTGACCTCTTTTCCGGCGGAGTGGAGAAGCATTGCTCCGTATACATATTCCATTTTTATATCACCTTTTTTTCCTCATTCAGGTTCGGTTTTTAACTCTTTTGCCAGTGATGCCGCCTGTGCGTGTGCCCGGCCGATGAACTGTGTGACGGTATCCGACGTATATGTTTCGGTTTCCAGCGCCAGCGCCAGGGAATCGCGGTATGCCTTCTGCAGGAGCTGCGGCAAAACGGGCGCGGCCGGGTAGGCGATGCCGCGGGCCAGGGAGAGCGCTCTGCCGGCTGCCGTCTTGAAGTTGTCGATGACCTCCTGCTCGTCGATGCTCAGCACGTCGGGGGTGAACAGTGAGCCGTCTTCGTAGATGGCGCGGGCGTCCAATCCGACTTCCATGGGGTAGATTTCGAGCTTGGCCAGCATCTTTGCTATGCGGGGCTCGATGGTCTCTCCTTTTTCCACCACGGTGACCGTTTTTTCGATGACGATGGCGCCCTCGCGGATGGCTGCCGGTATGCCGACCTGCTGCAGGTCGCCGACGATGGGGCCCGGCTTGAACGGCGTTTTTCCTTTTTTTACCACGATGTCGTCCGGGGCTGTTTCACCGCCCTTGGCCGGGGCGTCCATTTTTGCCGCTTCAAGCCGCTTGTACAGCTTGAAGGGGTTCATGTCGGTGGCGATGACGGCGCTCTGTCCTTCGACGTGCTCGGCCAGTGCCTTCTGACCGTTTTTGTCTGCCAGAGCGAGCCTGATGAGGGTGTTTTTTGAGACTCTGACGACGGCGTCGCCGCGAAGCTCCCGGCGCATTTCGTGCATCTGGGAGGCGGGGATGCCGTGGATGTCCACGATGCCGACCACGGGGTAGCTGTCGACGAGGTCTTTGAGCTGTTCGACTTCCTCTATCTTCCACTGTGCCGGCATCAGACCACCTCGACCGGTTTTCCCATGGTCGTTTTCACGTGGATGCTGTCGATGTTGTTGCGGCCGCGCTCCAGATTTTCTTCCAGTACCTTGAGTATGGCGCTGACGTTGTCGGCGATGTCCTCCGGTGCCATGGTTTCCATGCCGACGCGGCAGTGGAACGTGGTGGCGCTCTTGGAGCGTACGCGTGAGGTGTGGCGCAGCCGTTCGACTTCCTCGGTGATGTCGACCGTGGGGGGTACCGGGTTGGGCATCTTGCCCCGTGGGCCCAGGAAGCGACCGAGGTTTTTACCGATGGCTGGCATGAGCGGGGCTGCGGCGATGAAAAAGTCGTAGGTTTCCGCTATCTCCTTGGCTTTGTCGGGGTCGTCTGCGAGCTCCTCTATCTCGTCGGGGCTGAAGATGCCGTCTGCGACGTCTTTTGCCGTGAGGGCCATCTCTCCGCTGCCGAAGACGCCCACCTTTGCGTCTTCGCCTCTTCCCGCCGGCAGGTGGATTTCTTCGTCGATGCGGTTTGACGGCTCGTTCATGTCGATGTCTTTGAGGTTGATAGCCAAGTCTACGGTCTGGGTGAAGCCCCGTTTTTTGTTGTGGTCTTCATCCAGTGCTTTTTGTACTGCTTTAACGATTTCTGTATCTGCCATAGCAATCGCGACAGACATCGGAATGGCGATGTGTTATATCCCAAAGTGAAAAATGCCGGGCCGTGCACCCCTCTGTGCGTCGAGCACGGCCTGTACATCCGCCGGCGAAAAGGTATCGTTCACACCCGGATAGTGAAAAAACATCCGGTCTTCATCGGGAGGATCGAAGACAAGAGTATAGGATGATGCTTCGTCCCGCGCCACATGCAACCAGTCGCCCAACCCCTGCTTCCGCTCTTCCAGCGAACGTCGGATCGCATCCCCGAAACCATCGGCTCCGATTTTGCCCAGAAGCCGAACCGTCTGCCCGAGTCTGAGCACCGCCAGCCCCGTATTCGCCACGCAACCGCCGGGGCCGATTTTCGCGGGACCGGTGTTAATCAACTGCCCCGGTTCAATAGACTTCGAAAACGCTCCACGACGTTCACTCAGGTCCGGTGCGATATCCAGGCAAAGATGTCCGGCTACTATAATCGGGCAGCCGGCGTGAGCCTGACCACCCGGACCGGGCTTATCTCCTGCATTGTCACTCATAATGCATTCTCATAACTTGCCATCCATAAATCGGGATCTCGATTAAAGGCGGCAGGCAGAGGCATGCGCCTTTCTTTATACCTTTACATATATCACTTTCTTGCTTCGAGCGGAAACGTCACAGAGCAAAAACCCTCCCCTCACTCCATGCAGGGAGCTTTCGCTTTCCGCCAAATCCGCGGTATTCTGGAAGGCATGGAATACAGATTACTCGGGGGAACAGGGGTCAAGGTATCGGAACTGTGCTACGGGACAATGTCGTTCGGCGGAGATGCCGATGAGAAGACATCGGCCGAGCTCTTTTCCGCCTGCCGCGACGCCGGCATTAATTTTTTCGACTGCGCAAATGTGTATCAGAAAGGCGAGGCCGAGCGCATTCTCGGAAAACTCATGGCCGGCTCACGCGACGAGCTCGTAATTACGACCAAAGGCTACGGCGCCATGGGAGAAGGTCCGAACGATCGCGGTTCATCGCGGTACAACCTCGTGCGTGCGGTCGAACAAAGCCTCAAGCGACTGAACACCGACCGCATCGACCTTTATTTCCTTCACGGTTTCGACAATAACACGAACCTCGAACAGACAATGCGTGCGCTCGACCATCTAGTAAGCTCCGGCAAGGTCCTGTATATCGGCGCGAGTAACTTCGCCGCATGGCAAATCGCGACGGCCAACGGCATCGCGGACAGGCAGGAACTTGCGAAGTTCGACTGCCTTCAGCCCATGTACAACCTGGTCAAACGGCAGGCGGAAGTCGAGCTTCTGCCGCTGGCGAAATCCGCACAGATCGGAGTAATACCGTATAGTCCGATCGGTGGTGGGCTGCTCTCGGGAAAGTACGGACGAGCACAGCGCCCCGAAAAAGGCCG
>JAWOAW010000057.1:0-4898 GCA_046498345.1 Thermoplasmatota archaeon | reverse complement strand
TTATTGGTATGGATTCCCTGCAGCTCGGCATCATCGGCTGCGGCGCCATCGGCACCGACGTGGCCGTGGCGGCCGACCACATGGAGGAAATCGAGGCCATCTACCTCCACGACGTCGACACCACGAAGGCAGCGGAGCTGGCAGACACTGTCACCAAGGCGACGGTCGCCTCCTTCGAGGACTTCCTCGGCAGGGTGGACCTGGTCTTCGAGGCCGCCTCCCACGACGCAGTCCGGGAATACGCGGAGCGGGTCATCGAAGCCGACACGGACCTCATCATCATGAGCATCGGCGGGCTCCTCGACGACGAGCTCCGGGAGCGACTCCGCGCCAAGGCCCGCCGGCATCGATGCACCATCTACCTGCCCTCGGGCGCGGTCTGCGGCATCGACGGCGTCAAGGCCGCGCATCACGCCGACCTCGACGAGGTCACCCTGGTCACCACCAAGTCGCCCGAGTCCCTGGGCCGCGACCTCGACAGGCGCACCATCATCTTCGAGGGCAAGGCCCGCGACGCCGTGGAATACCTTCCCAAAAACGTCAACGTGGCCGCCTGCCTCTCCCTGGCCGGCGTCGGCTTCGACCGCACCCGGGTCAAAGTGGTCGCCGACCCCGTGGTCAAGACCAACAGCCACAAGGTGCTCGCCCACGGCGACTTCGGCCGCCTGCGCGCCGAAGTGGAAAACCTGCCCAACCCTGGCAACCCCAAGTCCAGCTACCTGGCCTCGCTGTCAGCCATCGCCACCCTCCGCCGGGCCATCGACCCCATCCAGATAGGAGCCTAGCATGCGCCCGCTGCAGCTCGTCGCCCTCGCCGTCGCCGGCCTGCTGCTCGCCACGGGCACCCTGGCGGCCTACGAGACAGCGCAGCAGTTCAACGAAAACCGGTGCTGGGGCTGCCTGGCGCTGGACCCCGCCGGCACGATTTTCGACGGCTTCTGGACCACCTATCCCCCGGTCTACGGCGGCCGGGAGGGCGAAAACGTGTCCCACCCCGGCTGGATAACAGCGGCGCTCAACGAGACCCCGGTGGTCATGCTCTTCTTCTGGTACCAGGGATGCAGCTCCTGCAAGGCCCTCTGGGACAAGATGCGGGACGAGGGCACGGTGACCGGCGGCGAAGCGGACGGCGACATCACCATGGCCAACGTCACCCTGTACAGCATCGACTTCCTCGGCGGCGGCAACCAGACCCGCAGCCAGGCGTTCAACGTCTACACCATCGACAGGGGAGCGCCGACCACCGTCGTCCTCCTCAAAAAAGACGACACCGTCGTCTGGTACGCCTTCGAGGGCGCCACCTATCCAAAGGACAAAAACGGCGAACGGATGACCGTGCAGATGCTTCTCGAAAACGCAATGGAGGAGGCCCGGCCATGACCCTGTGCGGCTTCAACTGCGGCGCCTGCCCCTTCACCTACCTGTGCATCCCCATGGCCGTGGGTGCCGCCATCGTCTGGAAGCAGTACGCCGAGTCAGCGATGCAGAAAAAACGCTTCGCCTCCCAGGTCTCCTTCCTCTTCATCTCCAACCTTGCCTTCCTGGTGGGCAGCACCGGCCTGGTGTACACCTACTTCTACTGCTGGGAGGCCCCCCTGGCGGCCATGGCCTGCCCCATCGGCGTACTGGAACACGCGGCCGTCGAGCTCAACCTGATGCTCGGGATCTACCTGGCTGGATTCATCGGCCTCGCTTCAGTGGTCTTCGGCCGCGCCGCCTGCGGCTGGGCCTGCCCCATCGGCTTCCTGCAGGACATCATCGGCGCCAAACGACGGGTGAAAAGCACCCTCGCCCAAACGCTCGACCGGCACGGCAGATGGCTGAAATGGGCCATCCTGGCCGCCATCGCCCCCGTCTCCTACGCCACGGGGCTGCTGGCCTTCACCGAGATATGCCCCATCGGCGGGCTGACCGCCACGCTGCCCACCCTGGCGCTCGACCCCGGCGCCTACACCTACTCCGCCTTCTTCTACCCCAAGATGCTCTTCCTGGCCGGCTTCTTCGTGCTGGCGGTGCTGCTCATCCGGGGCTGGTGCCGCCATCTCTGCCCCATCGGCGCCATGATGGCCCCCTTCAACCGGGTGAGCCTGCTGCAGCTCCGGGTGGACCATGACAACTGCATCCACTGCGGCAGATGCGCCGAGATATGCCCCATGGACGTCGACATGCCCGAGCATCCGGCCAGCGCCGAATGCGTCCGGTGCGGCCGCTGCGTGGAGGTCTGCCCGGTCAACGTCATCACGCTGGGTTTCACATGATACGGCCCGTCCGCTACGATGACCTGCCGGCCGTGATGGCCATCGCCGAGGACACCCTGACCCTGTCCTACACCCTCGACTTTTTCGTAGGCATGTGGCAGCTGTCCCCCGAGCATTTCCTGGTCGCCGAACGGGACAACACCGTGGCAGGATTCATCCTGGGCGTGGTCACCGACACCGCCTCCCTGCGCATCCTGCTGCTCTGCGTCACCCCGCAGCAGCAGCGGCAGGGCATCGGCTCCGCCCTGCTCCAACACATCTGCACATCCGACCTCCGGCACATACACCTCGAGGTCAGAGCCGACAACCCCGGCGCCATCGCCTTCTACCGCCGGCATGGCTTCGCTATCACCGAGCGGCTGCCCGATTTTTACCCCGACGGCACCGACGGATACCGCATGGAGCAACAGATGCTGTAAAAAAGACCCATCTGTCACCACAGAGGCATGGATACCTGAAAAACAGCATTATTTATATAGCACCCGGATGGTATGTACCCCTGGAACCCCTGTACAGGGCACAAGAGGGGAACACCCATGGAAACGGAAGCCCTTCTCTACCTGGCGCCGCTGCTCGTCGGCGGCATCATCTCGCTGCTGCTAATCGGAACGCTGTTCCCCCGCCGCAGCTCGCCGACGATACGGATGTTCCTGGTATTCCTCGGCGCCATCTGCCTGTGGACGTTTGCCTACATCCTCGAGCTCTGGACCGACGCATTTCAGCCGATGCTGCTCTGGCGAAAAATCCGCTACGTCGGCGTCTGCCTCGCACCCGTCCTCTGGTTCTGCTTCGCTATGCGGTACAGCAACCGCGAGAAATGCACCCGCCCCGCAACCGTGGCGCTGCTCTCCGTCATCCCGGCCATAGCCCTCATATTCCTCTGGATGTCCGGCCACCAGGGCTTGTTTTTCACCGAGATGACCGCCGTCCCCGGCGGCCCCTTCCAGGTCATCAGGGACACCCCCGGGCCGTTTTTCTGGCTGCAGGCCGCATACGCCTACCTGCTCATCGCAGCCGGCATCGCGGTCATCCTCCGCAGCGCCGCCAGCACCGCCGGCATCTACGTCCGGCAGTCACTCACCGTCGTCGGCGGCATCCTCGCACCGCTGCTGGGCAACGTGCTCGTGCTGCTGACCGTAAACCCGGCCGGCTTCCCCTACGACGTCACCCCCGCGCTGTTCCCCATAGCCGCCGTCGCCATCTGGTGGAGCGTCACCCGGTTCCGCTTCCTCGACCTGGTGCCCGTGGCCGGGAAAGCGCTCTTCGACAGCCTCGACGACGTCGTCTTCGTGGTGGACGACCGGAACCGCATCGTCGACGGCAACCCCGCCGCCTTCGCGTTTCTCCGCAGCACCGCCGCCGAGACAACGGAGGGAAACGCGGTCGGACGGCCCGCCGCCGACGTCTTCGCCGACCATCCCCGGCTGGCCGACGTCGTCATGTCACCGCGGAAAACGCAGACCACGATACAGGTGCCATCAGACGGACAGTCGACATGGTACGAGGTAACGGTTTCGCCGCTGCACCGCCGCGGCCAGAAGGCAGCCGGCCGCCTGATAACCCTGCGGGACGTCACCGCGCGGAGAAACGTAGCAGAGGCGCTCCGCCACCGCGTCGAGCTGCAGGAGCTCATCAGCCGGCTGTCAGCCCGATTCATCAATCTTCCGCCCGACGACATAGACACCGGGATACAGGACGCGCTGCAAAAAATCGGCCAGTTCGTCGGCGCGGACCGCAGCTACGTCTTCCAGCTGTACGACGACGGCGCCAGAATGGACAACACCCACGAATGGTGCACCGAAGGCGTCGAGCCCCAGCAGGACCGCCTGCAGCGGCTGCCAGCCGACACCTTCTCCTGGTGGATGGACAGGCTGCGCCGCTTCGAAGCCATCCACCTCCCCCGGCTAGCGGACCTGCCCCCCGAGGCCCAGCCGGAAAAAGACCTCCTCCGGAAACAGGACATCCGGTCGCTGGTCGCCGTCCCCCTGGTCTACCGGCAGTCCCTGGTCGGATTCATCGGGTTCGACGCCGTCCACGAGGAAAAACGCTGGTCGGACGAAACCATCAACATGCTCCGGCTGGTCGGAGACATAATCGTCAGCGCCCTGGAGCGAAAGCAGGCGGAGGCGGAGCGGGCCTACCAGCGGCAGTACTTCCAGGCCCTGTTCGACGACTCCCCGGAGGCCATCGTGTCCCTCGACGCCCGCCACCGGGCTGAGGAGGTCAACCCGGCGTTTGAATCGCTCTTCGGCTACACCGGAGACGAACTCCAGGGGGAGACACCCGACGACTACATCCTCCCCCCCGAGCACAGAGACGAGGGAAAAGCGATTACCAGGCGGGTGATGAACGGCGAAGTGGTGACCACCGAAACGGTCCGCATGAGCAAAGACGGCAAACGGATACCCGTCTCACTGCTGGCAGCCCCCATCATCATCGACGGCACCCAGGAGGGCATCTTCGGCATCTACCGGGACATCAGCGACCAAAAGAGCTCTCATAATATTTTTTCTTTTTGTATTATATACAGGATCTTTAAGTGCACAGACCACAGGTGATTACAGGTCAGTTGCATCAGGCAACTGGTCTGCTCTTTCGGTATGGCAGAGATATGGTGGTGCTGACTGGGCTGAACCAACA